>NZ_CP037920.1:1500000-1735000 GCF_007748195.1 Gimesia aquarii | reverse complement strand
TACTATCTCGTTAATAAACTTTGCTGCGTTCATTGATATTTTGGATATTAGGAAATTTTATGTCTCAGTCCCTGATTGGCTCAAATAAGTTTGATCTCGACACACCGGTTCTGTGCATCGACCTGGATCTGATGCAATCGAATATTCAAAAGATGTCGGAACACATTCTCAGCCGCGGGAAGACTTGGCGGCCTCATGAAAAGTGCCATAAAACGCCTGCCATTGCACTGGCTCAGATAGAGGCGGGTGCCATCGGTGTCACCTGTGCCAAGGTCTCCGAAGCCGAAGTGATGGCGGCTGCCGGAGTCAAAGACATCCTGATCGCTAACATGATTGTGGGTAAAACCAAATGGGAACGTGTGGTTTCGTTATGCCGACACGCCAACCCAATCATCGCCTGCGATCATTATGCCCAGATTGAACCTCTGGCCATGATGTGCGATGCGGCTGGCGTCACTTGTCGTATGATGCCCGAAGTGAATATCGGTCTGAATCGTGTCGGCTCACGCCCGGGACAGGATACCGTTGATCTCGCGATGGCCATCGACAAACTTGATGGAGTCGAACTGGCGGGAATCATGGGCTATGAAGGGCATCTGCTTCAAGTTCAAGATCAGGAAGAAAAGAAAGAAAAGATCGAAGAAGCGATGCGAACACTCGTCGGTTGTAAAGACGCCATTGAAGCGAAAGGCATCCCATGTGAAATCGTGAGTGCAGGCGGCACAGGTTCGTTTCAAATTACATCCGACTGTGAAGGGATCACAGAACTTCAGGCGGGCGGTGGTATCTTTGCCGATCCGATGTATGTCAACAAGTGCAATCTGACCGGCTACGATTATTCGTTGAGCGTGCTGGCAACCGTTGTCAGCCGTCCCGAAAAAGGACGCATGGTACTCGACTCCGGCCGTAAAACAATGCACCCCGATTTTCAGCTTCCGCTGGTCAAAGCCTGGCCTGACGCCAAAGTCACCTCTCTCAGCGCGGAACACTGCGCCGTCGACTTGGGTCCCGCATCACAGGACCTCAAGATCGGCGACAAAATCGAACTCATTCCTGGTTATACCGACTTCACATCTATTCTGCACGAGAACTTTTATGGCTTTCGTAACGACCGCCTGGAAGTTGTCTGGCCAATTCAAGGTCGCGGGAAGATTCAGTAGCCACGGCTCACTGATTGCAACGCGAAGCATGAACCTGGACTCATACTGTCGCTTCAAAGAGAAACGATCAGTTTGAGAACTCGTATTCTCATACCGCAAATGCTAAGCCTATTATCACTGCAATTAAACCAATAGCCAGGCCAACCAAAATAGTAACAATATACTGGCAAAGAGCGACTCCCATACCGCGTTTGAAGGTCGTTGGTAAGAGTGCGGCCAAAAGTGCTGAAGAGACCAGAAAGGTAAACGGAAGAGAGATCAGATTCAGTGTAAGGTCAAATCCGGCTTTTGCGCCACCTTCTCCTGCTTGAATTAGACCTGTTGCAGCTCCTATCGCTCCCAGGATTGCCCCAATGATCGCATTGGCGACACCCGTGATTAATAAAATGCCCATAGCCTTTAACATTGAAGGTTCTGGAACTAAATCCTGCCCCTCTTCACCACTCCCCTTGCCTGCTAGTTTATTAAACATACTAATGGCGGCCCGAAGTATCACAGCCCCTATGAGTAACGCAATGGGAAGAATTATGACGATTGCACACAGAAAACCTCCCAAAAAACCTATCGCTTGTGAGTCTGACATTGACTGCTCCATTAAATAATTATACTGACACAAAAGTCACATATGTTTACAGAGAATATAAATACACCTTCTATCAATTCTCGTCAACCGAATTCATATAATTTTGTACCGTGTTTTAAATATTTTCTTCTCCTTCCTGCTTCGGAGCAAAACTCAAATATCAACAATGTTAGCTTGGTTATAAGCATGCTTTCCGATAACATAAACATTGATTGATATATGGTTTCTTCTGTGCGACTGGAGAAAGAATGGCTCAATTCATATCACATGCTGGCTGTGCTGAATTTCAACGAGAGCTTCGCTTGAACCGTCGTGGTTTTTTGAAAGCAGGCGGCCTGGGGCTGACCGGACTCACACTTTCAGAGCTTCTGCAACATGAAGCCTACGCAGGCGCTGCTGCGAAAAAAGAGAACTCGGTGATCATTCTCTGGATGCGCGGCGGTCCTTCTCAACATGAAACCTGGGATCCAAAGCCCAATGCACCCGCGGAATTCCGCGGCGAATTTGGTGCGATCAAGACCTCCGTTCCTGGTATTGAAATTGTCGACTTAATGCCGCGCTGTGCCAGGATCATGGAGAAATGGTCCATCATTCGCAGCCTGTATCATACCAACGCAGGACACTCTGCCGGTGATCAGATTCTGTTTACCGGACACCCGCCCGGCACGAACCCGGCTGTTAATGTTCACCCCAGTTGTGGCTCCATCGTTTCAGAACAGTTGGGACACCTGACACCTGAACTACCTCCATATGTTATGATCCCGCGAAATGTACCAGGCACCGATTCTGCCTACCTTGGAGTGGCTCACAAGCCTTTCGAAACATTGGCGGACCCCGCCAACGATGGTCCTTTTACGTTACAAAATTTTTCGCTTGTGGAAGGCATCAACGGCGATCGTTTTAGTCAGCGTAAAGATTTACTGAAAGGGTTCGATCAGCTGCGAACTGATATCGATCACTCCGGACAACTGGATGCGATCAGCAAATTCCAACAACAGGCGTTTGGCATTCTCAGTTCGGACAAAGCCCGTAAAGCGTTTGATCTCGATTCAGAACGCAGCAGCACGCGCGAACGCTATGGATTTATTCCGCGTTACAATCCTATGGATCCGACTCGCTGTAGCGCGAGTGCCTTTTCGCAGCGCATGTTACTTGGTCGTCGTCTGGTCGAAGCAGGAGTGCGACTGGTCACAGTCGACTGTCGCTGGTGGGACACACATGTGAAAGGCTTCGACTCCATGCGTAACGGTTTTCTACCTCGCTGGGACCAGTGTTACTCCGCCTTGCTTGAAGACCTGGACCAGCGGGGCCTTTTAGAAACTACACTTGTCGTGGCCTGGGGTGAATTTGGTCGAACGCCGCGTGTAAATAAAAATGCGGGCCGCGATCATTACCCTAATGTCTTCAGCGCTGCTATCGCAGGAGGACCCGTCAAAGGGGGTCGAGTGGTTGGTTCATCGGACGCCAAAGGGGCATTCCCTAAGGATAATCCCAAGACACCACAAGATGTGCTGGCCACGATTTATCAACACTTGGGGATCGATACACAAAAGCATTACCTCGACCATTCGGGACGTCCGATTATCACGCTACCCTACGGAGAGCCATTGCACGAACTGGCGTAATGACTCTCAATAGAATCGGAACTATTGACTAGTTGTCATCCACGCGTTTGATGAGTGCGTTGTAATCTTTGAGACAACGAGTGATTAATTCCCGCAGTTCCTGAACCTCTGCCTGATGGGCATGCGAGGTTGATAACAGCGGTTGCATCCAACCTTGCATCAGATCAAACTGCGTTTCCAGCACATTAAGTAACGAACGCGGGATTTTATTGACGACTGTGATTTTATCGGGGATCTCGCCAGTCGCGGGCTGGTTTGAATCAGGAACTGCCGGAGCAGCTTTAGTTTGTTCCAATTGTGATTGAACCGATTGCTCAAAGAGCGTTGCCACATCCTTTGTACCAGAACTCAGTGCGACCTGAATGGCTTCCAGTCCTTCAGCAAGATGTTGAAACCGTTCAATAAAAGCACTCGCGTATTGATCGAGGTTGGTCTCTTTCTCTTGTGTCAGTTGATTGATTCCGGTGTCCATCGTTTCGCGGATCTCGTTTAAGCCCTCACTGACATTGCTGAGTTGTAAAATCGCCTGCGACAGCCGATCTTCTTCCCCGCCGACACTTTTGAGTTGCTGATTTTTGCGGAATGATTTTTTAATCTCTCTCCAGCGTTTTTGCTCCTCTTCGGTGAGAATCTCCATCAGTTCTTTAAACTTCAACAAGTTGGCCTCTGTATCTGAAGTCAAAGTCTGAACGTCGTTCTCATAGTTGGAAACAATGAGTGTCTCAAGTTCCTTGTCGTTCATCACCGCATAGACTTTTTCGGCGATACGGTTCATATTGCGATACGATCCCTGCAATTTGAAAGCAGGTTCGATGCGATAGTCATCGGATTGAGCCGCCGACTGGATATATTGACGGTTCACCTTCAAGATCACATCGCGAACTCGAATCAGTTTTTTCATGGTGGAAACCATCTCGTTGAGTTCCTCAACGGAATAGTTTCCTTCCAGGTCGCCCCGTTCTCCTGTGCCATTCTGTGCCATCTGAATGATCGTGTAGATATCTTTCTGGCTGCGCGACGAGAGTGGATTCAGAACAGGGTTGGAAGTGATACTGTTTTCCAGATAGCTCATCTCAAACGCATCGGCGTGCTCGCCAATCACTTCACCCAGGTTATAAATATCGGCCCGGTTAGAAAGCATGTCGGGAATCTGGAATTTCTCGCCGCTTTCCGTATAGGGATTGCCCGCCATCACGACAGCCACTTTTCGACCGCGTAAGTCATAGGTTCTGGTTTCGCCTTTGTAGACTCCTTCGATCTTGCGCTGGGCATCACAGAGTGATATGAACTTCTGAAGAAATTCAGGATGACAGTGCTGAATGTCATCCAGATAAATCATCACATTGTCACCCATCTCCAGCGCGAGGTTTAACTTTTTAACTTCTTCACGGGCACCCGCATTCGGTGCAGAAGCGGGGTCGAGCGAAGTGACTTCATGCCCTAGAGCAGGCCCGTTGATTTTCATAAAAATGATACCCAACCGATTGGCGATGTATTCCATCAACGTGGTTTTCCCGTATCCGGGCGGAGAAACCAGCATCAATAGTCCCATCAGGTCGGTTCGCTTCTGTTCGCCGGCCTCTCCCATCTGCTTGGCGAGGTTGTCACCAATCATTGGTAGATAAACTTCGTCCAGCAAACGGTTTCTGACAAAAGAAGTGAGAACACGAGGTTGAAATTCATCTAGCCGCATTGTTTCGCGGGTTGTATCAACCAGTTCTTTCTTCAACGCAACAAAGGATTCAAACCGGGGAACATTCACAGACTGAAATTCGGACAACCGTTTCATAAAACGATTGAAGTGCAAATGATATTCACCACTTTGAATACATGCATGCGAACCCGATAGGCCTTCAATCTGGTCAATGACCTGGGCATCAATTAAACGACCACGGTCCAGCTTTCCTTCGAGCAAGAGAAGTGCCATTTCATCACGGTAATCATGATCTTCGGTATCGTCCTGATGATCCAGAAATGCCTGAACCCAGTCCCTGGCCAACAAAAACCAATTCGCTGGATTTTCGCTGGTCGCTGCCAAACTTTCTTCGAATCGCTCCAGCGCGTTATTGTGTTTCAAATACTTTTCGAAGTCATGATAGAGGTCTGCAGCACGCTTACTGATGACAAAGGAATTACCACCGACTAACTCATGAAACAGATATTCGGCCGCCTCCGGACTCAATGCATCCTCAAAACCGGAAATTTGCTGAATGCATTGCGTTAGTTGCTGCTGCAATTCATTGATATAATACTGCTGCTGTCCTGTTTGAGGGAAGACCTGCATGATCTTTCCAAACCCGGAAAGCTTGCTTGTAAAGATCGTTTTGGTATCCTCATCACAGAAATAATTCCAGTACAAGGCTGCCAGCGCCCGCGCGCTCGATTGATAATGTAACAGCCCCAGTGCCGGCTTGATATGCAATATTGACTTTAACAGAAGCAGTGCATCCTGATCGTGAACACCTTTGACATACCCCTCGCTATAACGGGGGCCCATGAATTTTTGAATGAATGCCAGGAGCTCTTCATCGGTCAATTTAGCCAGCGACTCTACAGATTGATCTGGATCCGTTTCCAATGAATTCAAGAGACAGTACGTCAGATATTCAGAACGATAAACGTCTTTATTTTCGGAAACGACCTCCTGATTCCAAACTTCTTTTGTGGCCAATAAACGCTCATCTTCGATGACTTCAAAGAAATTGGTTCCCGTCAAATGCAATTGCAGCGCATCATCACGAAAGACAGTGGTTAAATCAAGTGGCTGACGATTAACAGTAAATTTGCGGTTGCCAAGTTTGATGATGTTCTCGCCATCGACAAACAATTCCTGCTTATCTTTCAACTGCCTTACGGTATCTTCACGGATACTTTTTAGACGACTCTGTATGTCATCTACTTTGACAGTATCGTTCAATTCACCCAACTGGCGAACAATGTCTCTCACCTTGTCGATCATCAGGTCCGAAGCAAAGTAACCATTGATCTCATTGATCGACTTCAACTGTTCTGCACGGCTGCGAATGCCCGTTAAAATTCGATCAGCTGATTTCGCAAGAGTATTGGCCCGTTTGTTCTGGCTCTCCACAATCGCCAGCTTGCGCGATTCAAAAGCAGAGTAGATCTCTTCCCGCTTTTCTGTCAACTGTTCGACGAATTCATCAAATTCTGCAAATCGCCCTTCGAGTTCCTCAACTTGAATCATCAGTTTCGTGAGAAAGTCATCACATTTTTCAGGTGAATCACAAACATCCAGATAATTCACAACTCCTTGATTCAGGAGTTTGATCTGTGCATTGAATTCTGCCACCCCTTCGACGGACATCAAATCTTTGATACGGCGTTTCAGGGCAGCCCGCGATTGATTAATACGAGAGAAATTCGTCGAGATGTTATCAATAATGGCAGTACGTTGAGTCGTGTCTTCGACTTTCAGGTTGCTGACAATATCAATCAGCATCTCCAATTCGCTAGAACTGGTCTCTATTTCTTTTTCGACTTTTCGCGCATCGGCTACTTTCTCGACCGTTTCAATTTGAGCCGTCGCTGCTGAAATTCGATCGGTGTAAGGCTTGAGTGCATCGTCTCGCAAGAGAAATGAAACACAGCGCGTGGCTAGTTTCTCAGATCGTTCACTGACTTTTTTTTCCAGTTGATCAACGAGCTTGAGATCAACATAACGTAAATCGCGCAGCGAAATGATATCTCCCCGCAAACCTCTTAAGTTGGCAAGACTCAACACAAAGTCATCAATTTTGTCGAAACGACGATGATTGATTTCTGTTAATATTTTTCCGGTATGTGTCTCGACTTCGGCAGTTCTCTTTTTTGTGCTTTGTTGTAGCTGTAATACTTTTTCAAATTCAGTGACTGCCGCTTCAGCTGCTCTTTTGATTTCAAGAACAACCTCTCCGAGCTCGCATGTCTCTTTGTGATTGATCCAGAAATAGGAATCGAGGACATCACTCGTATGTTTAACGAGATCTACATAAAGATTTTCATAAGCCTCTTTACGATTGATTAACCCCAGAATTTCATGACATTCCGCCATGCCGCGTACGATGTCTTTGTTACCGATTTTATTGAGATAAGAGTCTGTTTTGTGCGGAACCTGAAATGTTTCGCTAATGTAAGGGGTTTTCCAGAGCTGAATCGTATGATGTTTCTGAGGCTCGTCCTGCCCGGAAAAACAAATTAACTCCCCCCCTTCAAACAGAGTGAATCCGTGACATCGAAGCGGTGTATCCAGCTTCTGTTCGATCACATTATACTGCAATAAAACATAGGCTCCCTGATCAGGCTGGTAAAAGATATAGAGATAATCTTCTCCGTTGGGGGAAGAAATTCGCCCCTGATAGAGCATCTCTTTTAGCTCAGTCTCAAAGGTCTTTGATTCTCCACTTTGTAAATAGTAACCATTCGAGAAAACCAGACCATGATCATCGGGAAGCAGAATGCAAGCGTCTTTAATCGAATCCAGCCGTCGTGCATTCTGCAATTTTTCGTTATAAACAAAGTAACGGTATTCAGACTCCTGGTAAGGTCGAACCTTGAGCAGGATCAGTGAACCAATGAGTGCATAGAAAATCTCGGCATCATCGAGTGTCTGATCAGGATCATCCACGGGTTCCGAATAGATTCCTTCACCGGTTTCGGTGTTGTTCTCTATCTTGATGGTTAAATCGCCGCCGATCGTTTCGACAAAGAGCCGATCATCGATGGAAATATGTGGATGCACTCCCGAATAATGCAGGTCGCGATGCGTACGCGTCCATTGAAATTCCTGCTGCGGTGGATACTGAACTTCATGGTCACTGCGGTTGTCAACGTAAACCAGTTGATCTTTTTGAATGGCCCATTTAAACGATTTAAAATCTTTCGGCCCTTCACCAACACGAAACAGCATATACAAAAAAGGACCTTTTACAAAAAACTTTGCAAAGGTAGCATTTTTGTAATAGCGGTAAATGTCTTTGAAATCTTTTTCAAACTCTGGATTCTGGATTAAATCCAGCGATAAAGGGTGATAGGTATCGTCTTTAAATTCGTAGACCGAAAAGACATCACTCAGATGAGTTTCCGCTTTCAAACCAAAGTGCACGTTGTAACCAAACAAGAAACGGTTACCAACGGCCAACATATCGCGCGGGACACAGTTATGCTCTGTGGTGATTCGCTCACTGCCCAGCAGTTGCGTTTCAATCGAGCCAAAGACCTCTTTTCGCAGCTCATTGAGATTCCCCAGCCGTGACTGAAGTTCTTTGCCGTGACTCTGCAAACGATTTTGGATAATTTCGTATGTACTGCTCTCCAGGGCAATCGCATCTGCGTTGTCTGCTGCGGCATCTTGAGAATCATTTTCCAAATCGGCCATTGACGTAGTTCCCGGGGCATCCTGTTTCTGTTTGTTTTCGCAAGAGTGAATGAATTCGAAATCGATTGGCTCTCCTCACGTGACATGATTATCAAGTGAGGAAAGCCGTTTCAAACTCTTTCAAAAGTCGAAAGTGTTGAGGTTTACCTTTCTACTTTTTGGGTTTTGCTTTTATAAAGGATGACACTTTTTGTTCTGAAATCCCCAGGTTTTTCACGGTTGCCAACAGTCGATTCAGGACTGATTTATCCTCATCGCTGTCTGTTTGCACTATTAACTGAGAAATCAGAGCCGCCACGGAAAGATTCTTCACATCTTCAAAGGACATTCCAAAACGGGAAATGAAGGTTTGAAGTTGATCTTCAAAATAATCCGGATTGCCATTAAAGAACGTATTCTTGATGTCGGTCATTGTTTCGCTGTTATGCACGAAGCGATCGACGGCTTTTCCGCTCTTGATGGAATCCACAATTTTGTCGAAGAAGGTCGTTTCTCCGCCAACGATATCAATGCGAGCCGACTTCAAGGCCTCCCCAACAATACCAGCCTGTGCTTCTGCAATATCCTTTTGCGCATCAATGGCAGCCAGTTCGATATCCTTATCTTTATTAATTTGGATTTTGAACTCTTCGTGTTCGCGGCCTACTCCATCAAAGAGTTTCATTGCCTTAGCTTTTTCTACGATTCCATTTGCCTCAGAGCTGAATTTCAATTTCATCACGTTCGCTTCCGCAGTTCCGGACTTCTCGGTCCCTTCCGCTTTGGCAATCATGACATTGGCTTCCGCTTCACCAGTCTTTTCAGTCGCCTCTGCTTTGGCAATCTCGACGTTCGCTTCAGCCTGGCCTGTCTTCTCGGTGGCAGAGGCCTTGGCAATCATCACCTGAGCATCGGCCAGACCAATGGCAGCACCGTCTGCCGTCTTGGCTTCCGCCATAACTTTGATGGCATCAGATTTCTTCTCTGTCGCCGTTTTCTCTGCTTCCGCTTCAATGACAACTTTTTCCGCCAACAGTTCTGAAGATGTTTTCTGTGCTTCGGCTGCTTTGACTTCCTTGACTAAATTCTCTTCGGCTTCCATTTCCGCTTTTGTCACGGTAACCTGCTTGAGACGGTCTGCACCAGCGAACTCTTCGGTATCTTTAATCCGTTCCTGTTCTTCGACTACGGCACGTTCCACAATCACACGCTCGCGAATCACTTCCTGGATATTGCGTTTTTCGACTTCGATTGCTTTTTCTTTGTCGATATCAGCTAAACCAACAACGCGTTCACGTTCGGTGACTTCCAGTAAACGATCTTTTTCAACCCGCTCTGTTTCGACAGCGTGTGTTCTGTCCTTACTCTTTTCAGCAACAATCACCTGTCGTAATTTATTTTCTTCGGCAATCGCCAGTTCTTCGTCGGTGCGAATGCGCGCCGATTCCGCTTTGAGGCGTTCTTCGTGCTGGACTCGCTCTGCCTCTGCCTGTTCACGGGCAGTTAATGCTGCAATTTCTCGTTGTTGTTTCTCAACAGCTTCAACACGCTGGCGTTCCAATTCCAAAATCGTTTCCTGTGCTTCCACGTCTTGCTTCTTAATCGTTTTTTCTTTTTCGCGTGTAATATTATTTGATAATACATGCTCGCGAGCTGTTAGATCTGTAATCTTTTTGATCCCTTCCGCATCAAGGATGTTGGTAGGGCTCAATTTTTCAACTGGGGTTTGTTCCAGATAGTCAATCGCACAGTCATCCAGCACATAGCCATTCAAATCGGTACCGATAATTTTGAGAATCTCTTCCTTGAATTTATCACGTTCGTTATACAGTTCAACAAAATCGAAATGCTTACCAACGGTCTTCAATGCTTCTGAAAATTTCGCATCAAATAGCTCAACCAATGCTTCACGACTTGAGGCCCTACGACATCCCAGTGACTGAGCCACATTACAGATGTCAGAAACGGTATTATTCACACGCACGAAAAAGGCCACTTCAATATCTGCCCGGATATTGTCTCGACAGATCAGACCAGCTTCTCCTTTTCGGGCAATTTCAATTCGCTTAACCGACAAGTCCATCTGATCTCCACGATGCAAAACCGGAATCACGAATATCCCTGATCCGGTAGCAACCTGCAATTTTCCCACACCAGTTCGTACCAGAGCTTCTTCGGGGCCGACTTTTCGGTAAAATCGGGTAGCAGCTACCGCCATCCCAATACACATAATGATAATAGAGCCTACAACAACAGAGGCTGAGTATCCAAAGATCTCAGCTGCTAGAAGGTAGCTAGCGGAAAGATGTAATGCCGGCATGGACATAATATTATGACTCCTGGTTAACTTTTACGACGTAAAAAAACTGTTTCTCCGAGTTATAATCTGTTAAACGGACCAGATCTCCTTTGTGAATTGTTTTATCTTCAGAACGAATATGCAATTTTAAAGGAGCCCCTTCCGCTTCCATTTCCCCCTGCCCGAACTGTTCGGATACCGTGCTACTGGTGACATGACAGGTCTTTCCTAACAAAGTCTCGACTTCATTAGGAGGTGTGAATTTAAAATATCCTCTAAGAGGTTGAGTGATCAATTTTGTCACCACAAGGCTGATCCCTATGTTTCGTAATGCCAGTGGCAAATAATCCATAAAATCCTGGATCTTTACATCGGAGTCGAAGTTGATTGAGAGCATCCACATACTAAGTGAAAAAATACTTAGCCATAGCATGACTGGTACTTCGCCAATGTTCAGAAATCGGATTCCGATAAAACCGAAATCAAGAACAGATGCCCCTTCCGTACCGATTTCAACATCCAGATCGAAGTCCAGAAAATCAAAGTCCATAAATCCTAGAATGACACTCAGCCAGTACAAAAGACATAACCCTAATAGAACCGTTGCCGGCAGAGTGGGCCAATTCATTGAGGCTTGTATCAATTCACTCACGACATTCCTCGGACAGTAAGGAGATGTGAAATAATTCTACGACCTCGATGTGAATAGATTCCAACGAGTACGGTTATGTAAGTATGAGACGTAAAATACGCCTCATTGCTTAAAGAACGTAATTTAGTCTGTTTGGATCACGAAAACCTGGGAATCCAGCAGTTTTTTTCTTGATATCGTAATCGTTAGCAAAAAGGGAATTGTATGGGGAACGTACAATTTAATGAAATCGTGGACATAAAACACACAAAATTTCCGGATGAAACCAAATCAACTCAAGATTTTGTTTCGCCTTAACGATTGCTTCATGCTTTCTGAACAGAAAAAAAGCCACCTGTTGTAGCGGTTATGCTCAACAGATGGCATGAGATGATTTTACTGATCACTGGAATAGATTATCCCTGTTGTTGTAATTCGATCGGAGGAGCCCCCATGACATGGTACCCCGAATCGACGTGATGATTTTCCCCGGTAACACCACTCGAGAGGTCACTTAACAAATACATTCCTGATTTACCAACATCTTCAGGGATGATGTTCTTGCGAAGTGGCGACATGGTCTGATAAAGCTTCATCATCATGTCGAATTCACCAACGGCTGATGAACTAAGTGTCTTAAGTGGGCCGGCACTTAAGCTGTTGACGCGAATGCCCTGCGGACCTAACTCATTGGCCAGATATTTGATGGAATTTTCAAGTGCGGACTTACAGACACCCATAATGTTATAACCGGGGATCACTTTTTCTCCCCCCAGGTAGCTGAGTGTCAGTAAACTCCCACCAGGCTTGAGAATGTGTTGCGCACGATTCGCGATTGCAATGAGACTATAGACACTGATTTCCATGGAAAGCTTGAATCCATCTCGACTCACGTTGGCAACAGGCCCTTTGAGATCGTCCATCGGTGCATACGCGATCGAATGCAGTAAGAAATCGATCTCCCCGTATTCTTCTTTTACGATTTCGAATACTTTATCGATGTCTTCATCCTTGGTGACATCACAGGGGATCATGATCTTGGCCCCCCTGGGTTCAACGAGTTTTCTCAAACGCCGTTCCATGCGCGGACGCTCGGGATCTTTATCAGGAAGGTGAGTGAAAGCCATCTCAGCTCCTTCGTCGTAAAGCTTCTCCGTAATGGCCCATGCAATTGAGTGGTCATTGGCGATTCCAAAAACCAAACCTTTTTTGCCTTCAAAAAGACCCATTCTCTCATACTCCGTAAAGATAATAAATTCTTAAAAGATTGAATCATTCAAAAATTCAATCTGCTTCAGTAAATCGGGATAGCGTTCATTAGCCTGTATCCAGGTTTATTGTAGCGTCTCCAAGACTGTTTGTACCTCGTATCATCGCTTTGAAGCCGCTATGGTTCAATTGGACGCGATATAGCTTATAAAATATTCGAATTGTTCAAAATAGAAAAGCCAAAGGCGGCCTGTTGTTGGTGAAAACAGCAAACCGCCTTGGGTATTAACAATGATGAGTTAGAGGAGTCTAGTTTATTCAGCAACACCAGCCATCGTTGGTGATTCCTGTTCGGACTCAGCGCCCTCTTCTACTTCGTTCTCCTCATCTTCCTTATTGGGGAAAATCGCATCCACAAATCCTCTGAGATGGGCACTTCGGGTTTGATGCTGGAGTTTTCGCAGGGCTTTTGACTCGATCTGACGAATACGCTCACGAGTCACTTTGAAAATTCGCCCCGTTTCTTCCAGAGTGTAGCTATAACCATCACCCAGACCATAACGCAGGCGAATGATTTCGCGTTCGCGGTAAGTGAGACTCTTGAGCACATGTTCGATTTTGTCTTTCAACATCTCACGCATAGCGGCATCAGCTGGAGAGGATTCGTGACCATCTTCCAGAAAATCGCCAAAGCTACTGTCTTCGCTTTCTCCTACAGGAGTATCGAGACTAATAGGATGCTTCCAGGTCTTCATGATTCGTTCCGTCTCTTCAACTCCTAAACCGACGGAATCTGCGAGTTCTTCCATCGTTGGTTCGCGTCCCGTTTCCTGACGAATCTGTTCGCTTCGTGCCTTCAAAGTGGAAATACTCTGGAACATGTGGACGGGAATTCGAATCGTCCGAGCATGGTCAGCAACAGCACGCGTAATCGCCTGACGAATCCACCATGTGGCATAAGTCGAAAACTTATAGCCTCGACGATACTCATATTTTTCAACACCACGCATCAAACCGGCGTTTCCTTCCTGGATCAAATCCAGGAAGCTCAGACCACGATTTCGATATTTTTTGGCAATCGAAACAACCAGCCGCAAGTTTCCACCTGAAAGCTGCTGTTTGGCCTCTGTCCAATCATCAAAGCGGCGTTTGATTTCGCGTGAACGAGTTTGAAAGTCTTCAGATGACTCAACAACCATGCTGGTCAGTTCTGAAATTTCACGCTCCAGCAGGCGAGTATCAGTAGATTTATGCCGTAATTGTTTATAGTCATTAAGCTGTTCTTGAACCTCTCGTAATCGCCCGGCAATTTGGTGGATTCGTTTCAGTACCGGTTGTAGACGCTGAGTACGCAGACAGAGTTCTTCACAAAGTGTTGCCATTTTTTGACGACGAACTGTCATACGTTTTTGCACTTCGCGCTGCTGAGGTTTCGTAAGTTCACCTGAGCTTAAAAGCTGAAAGTCATGAGAGCTTTTCTCGAGTAGTGCTTTCAGGGTGGCGATGTTAAATGGCATCCTCCCCATGATCTGGTCTTTCGTGGCATCTTCCGTATCGGAGGTCCGTAAAGTTCTCTCAAAAGGAAGTTCACCAGCATAGACTTTCTCTAGTGTGTCGATCGCAATTTTGAGCGCAAAATCGGATTCTAGCACAGTACGCCGGAACCGTTTGCGGGTAATCTCGATCTTCTTGGCAAGGAAGATTTCGCGTGAACGACTCAACAAAGGGATGTTTCCCATCTGGCTGAGATACATGCGAATCGGATCGCGTGAAGAAAGGGATGTTTCGGGCTCGACAATTGCGGCTGCTTCATCAGACTCTTCATTCGCGCCTGGAGTAACATCCGACTCGTCTGATTCAGCATTTGCTGTTTCTTCAACGGCGGGCATTTCCTCTTCTTCGATGTCTGCATTCGGATCATCAATGAGATCAAGTCCGCGCTCTTCCAGCCCCAGTACAATATACTCGATCAGGGCAGGATCGCCCCCTTCATCAGGGAGAAAAGTATGTACCTCTTGAAATGTTAAAAAACCTTGTTTTTCCGCTTCCTGAAATAGTGAATTCAGATTGGCATCGAAACGGTGCACGGGTCACTCCCTTAAATGTGTAAATTGTCAAAAATCGAATGGCCACACGTCCGTGTGTAACCACGGCGTTTTAGTTTATGAGAATAAAAGAAAATGATGATCAGCAAACATCAAGATTACTTCACTCATCCCCTTTTCCAAATGTTACTTTTATCAGTTGTCTTTCAAATTTCGATACTCATTTTTATTACAGTCACTCTACTCATCACTACTCAATTCCTATAGCGATAGAGCAAAGAAATAATTGCAAAAAACAGCAAAATCTTCTGGAGGTTTTTGAAACAATTTCAGAACGCACGCCCATTGTCTCTATACGCAAAATGATCGTTCTCAAACTCATCCTGATCATTAAAGATAGGCTGACCATTGCGTAGAGCATTTGAAAAATAAAAATGCTCAAATACGCTTCCGCGCTCTTAACTGGAGCATCCGGCTCGCCAACAAAATTATTCAAGAGGGTTCTCTCCCATAGCATCCTTACTCCTCCCGAGAACCTGAAAAAAGCTAATAAGCCTCCCGCTCATATCGCTCTATCCTATCACAACTTTCTGTAACGTCTACGGAAATATAACAGGGTGTTTTAATATTTTCTAAAAAACCTCACTCACATTACTGGTCAACAACTTACCGAAAAGTGATCGTATTCCTTTCCATTATAAGAGTTATACCGAAACAGAATCCTCGGAATCTGGCTAAATCATAAAATTGCAGGAATATTAAGAGGTAGAACACTTCACGCGAAATGTTGAGGAGAAACCCTCTTCCCACTCTTGTCCTATTATTCTTTCACTCTCCTGAAAATAGTCAATCCCCTGATTTATATCCATAGATGAACATTTATGAAATACAGTCCATTCTCAGAGAATGATGTTGAGCCCCCTCAGTCAAGATACTGTACGATAGAAACAAATTCGCTACATTGAACTTATGGGGACGCTTGATATACTGGGAGACAGCGAAATTTCAATAGTTTGTTTAATAAAAGTCGGCAGAGGGTGCTTCCAAATAAGCATTCTGGCTCGTCATATCAGGCGGCACTGTAAATTTATTGACTGTTAGTTGAGAAAGTGGAATCAGTTCAAATGAGCGCAGACGACGTAGAGAAAACATCAAGCGAAACTGTTAAAGGCCTTAAAGGGATTAATGCGGCCGACAGTTCAATCTGTTTAGTCAACGGGACCGAAGGGAAATTGCTATATCGCGGATACAACATCGACGATTTGGCTGAGAATGCGACATTTGAAGAAATCTCTTTCCTGTTATTAAAAGGAGAACTTCCTACTGCTGATGAACTGGCAAAATACCAGGAAAGCCTGAAACAACATCGCACGATTCCAGACGAACTGATTGAAGCTCTCAAGAAGCTGCCTCCAACGGCTCCCCCTATGGCACTTCTCAGGTCTATGACTTCCCTGGCAGGTGTTTACGATGAGGATGCTGAGTCTGAAGATGTTGAAAAGCGGTTAGAGATTTCGATCAAGTTGGTGTCACAAATTCCCACGATTGTGGCAGCCATTCATCGCATACGTAAGGGACTGGAGCCAGTAGCCCCTGATCCGAGCCTGTGCCACGCCGGAAACTTTATGTATATGCTTAATGGAGAAAAGCCGAGCCAGGATGCCACACGTGCCATGGATCTGATTTTGACGCTGCACGCTGAGCATGGATTAAATGCGAGTACGTTTACCAGTCGCGTGATTATTGCAACGCTTCCTGATATCTATTCTGCGATCACAGGCGCTATTGGCGCTCTCAAAGGAAAACTGCATGGGGGCGCAAATACAGAAGTGCTGAAAACTCTCTTCGAAATTGGTTCGATGGAAAACATCGCCCCTTATGTGAAAAAGGTTCGCGCAGAGAAAGGGAAATTTATGGGGTTTGGCCATGCGGTCTATCAGGTAGAAGACCCACGTGCTAAACATCTAAAAGAGCTTTCGCGGCGCTTAGGCGAAGAGACCGGAGAACCGAAGTGGTATGAGATGTCCATCGAAATGGAAAAACTGGTCTACGCAGAAATTGCTCGAAACTGTAATGTCGATTTCTATTCTGCCAGTCTCCAACACTATATGGGGATCCCTGGCGAATTATTTACCTGCATTTTTGCAGCCAGCCGCATAGCTGGTTGGTGTGCCCATGTTCTTGAACAACTTGATGGAAACAAAATTATCAGGCCCAATGCCCATTATATCGGCTATGAAGAACGTCCCTATGTTCCCGTTGGTCAACGATAAATTGTGCATCTTCAAGTTGAGTCATTCTGAACCCCGGTATCAAACCGGGGTTTTCTGCTATCTGAAATCAACAAACTAAATATTGGTTCATTTCAATCTCACGTCTTTTAATCACGTCAGGGAGTCAAAAAATGCGAAATGCTGCTCGCTTCGCCAGGTTGATCTTGGGATTGTTGTGTTTGATCGTTCTCTTCTGCAATTTAGAGCAAGCAGTTTGTGGCGTGATTTATGTCGATAATCGTCTTGGTAACAATACCCTCAACGGAATTTCGCCAAAGATTGTTGATGGGCAGAACGGCCCCGTTAAAACCATCACACGTGCGATTCAATATGCCAAACAGGGAGACAAAATCATCCTTGCTAACAATGAGACTCCCTATTTTGAATCATTAAGCCTCTCTGGTAAAAGATTCAGTGGACTGGGAAAAGAGAAATTTACAATCCTGGGAAATGGTGCGATTATTAGTGGAGCGATCAAAATCCCCCCCAATGGTTGGAGACAATCAGGAAACGGACTATGGAAAGTCACTCCCTTTCGAAAAGGTTTTTTTAATCTTTATCACAATGGAAAAAGACTTCCTGAATATCGTCCTGCTGAGAATCAAGCTGTGAAACTGGAGAAAATTCTTCCTGGAAACTGGGCCGTTCATCGAGGTGCCATCTATTATCGTGCTCTAAAAAATCAACTACCTCCCACAGAATCATTTACTCTCGCGGGGAAATCGGTTGGCCTGTCTCTGATTGACATTGATGGTTTACAGATCTCTGATTTGACATTTGAAAAATTCAGGATGGATGGGATCAACGTTCATGATCGCTGTAAGAATATCGTTTTGGAAAATGTAACCTGCACAGAAAATGGCAGATGTGGACTTTCCGTCAATGGGACATCGCAGGTGAAAGTGATCGACTCAAAGTTAATCAACAATCGCATCTATGATCTATTAATTACTGAGCAGGCAGTCGCTGACCTCAGGAAAACAGAACTCAGTAAAAAAGCTTCGGTCTCCGAGTAGCGATTTCACAACTTAATCACATTCAAGATTTTGATCGTCTCTGATGTTTGTATTAATTAACCTTGGATCACACTCAATACTAGCTCAATCCAGATGCTTCTGTGTGTTAAATACCTTCAAGCTCATCTAGTTCTTTTTCGGCTTCCTTTTCTGCTTCGCTCAATTTCAGCCCCTCACGATTTGAAAAATACAATCCAATGAGCGTAACAGGGATATATTGCGAAAGCTGATAATAGACTGATGCGGCAAACGCATCGGCCTTGGAAACTCCAAATGCCTGCAAGCTGATCCAGAAACAGAGTTGAACCACTCCAAAGAAGCCCGGAGTGGAAGGAACCGTCACACCAAATGCTGTTACTCCTAGAACGACAAACGCCGCCAATGGAGTCACCTGGATATCAAAACTCCAAAGTGCGACTAGAATACTCAGCCCGTTCAACGTCCACTGTGCAAACGAAGTCCAGATAATCCCGAAAGTCAACCGTTTACTTTTCATTGACGCCATTCCGTGTGCGCCCGATTTCATCATTTCCAAAACGAGATGTGTTAGTTTCGCTGGCAGAAAGCGTAGATAGCTGAAGATTTTTCCAAATAATCCTATTACGATATCAGTCCAGATTAGATAGGCGGCAAGAAAAAAGACCGCCAATAAAGTCATCATTGCTAATACGATGCTGCCAGTTCGATAGTCATCCGGCAGATTGGGGGCAAAATAAACACTTCCACCAAGAAAACAAAGAATCGCCACTACATCAAACAATCGTTCCAGAACCACCGTTGACAAGACCGTTGTCTTTGGAATCTGAAACTGCTTGCTAAGCACATATACACGTAAGAACTCACCAAGATGTGCAGGCAGAATGTTGTTACCCATGAAGCCGATCATCATTGCGGGGGTGACTTGTTTTGCAGAAAGCGGCTTGATCGGTTCCAATAACATTCCCCAGCGTAGTGCCTTCAACCAGTAGAAGACAAACAGTATCAGTAGTAAAATAGGCAATGTCCAGAAGTTAGCATCTCGAAAGCTTGCTTTGATTTGCTCAACATCAATGCCCCAGACGGCAGCTGCCAGACAGGCGACCGTAATGATGACTCCTACAGTCAGTTTGATCAACTTCGATTTATTAATGTGACAACTCCCGAGACCACTTAACGTATTAATAATTATTTGTAAGACAGAATGGTTTTAGCTGATTGCAGAAAATAATCATACATTAACCGGACTTCTGCAACTATCAAACGAAGATCTCCAGATCACGAATTCTTACCATTTTACCAACGTCAATTTTTTTCAGCATGAATTTTTTACAATGTTCATACCTTTCTGCTAAAACCTATTGCCAACTTAATAAGAGAACTTTATCCTTCGTCTCCTCTTCGTCGGGTTCATCAGATTTGAATGAGTTCGATTCATAAAGAGAGAAGACTACCCCTAAAGATTCCCGTTTGGATTACAGGAAATTTTATCAAGGGACTGATTACAAGGAGCTCATGGATGAGCATTTTAAAGATTTATTACCCGGAAGATACGCACCCCCAG
Organism: Gimesia aquarii; assembly: GCF_007748195.1. Classification (NCBI taxonomy): domain Bacteria; kingdom Pseudomonadati; phylum Planctomycetota; class Planctomycetia; order Planctomycetales; family Planctomycetaceae; genus Gimesia; species Gimesia aquarii. The sequence goes on along the minus strand of NZ_CP037920.1, from coordinate 1,715,266 downwards.
CCTTCCACTTCTGTGGAAACTCCCCCCCCCATGATTCTTCCGTTTGAAAGAGGTTCCCTAAAAAAACCTCGTTCTCAACAACAAGATTGGGTCATAAATCGTGCCCGAACGATATTCAAGAATCATAAGTGCCCTGATTGTAGTAGCTCTGCAGTGGCACCTTTAGAGCTGCGAGATGGTTTGCTCAACCGAAAAAACCGTCCCATACCCGGCACATCAACAGTCGTTGGTTTTCGATGTGAGTCTTGTGATACGGAATGGCCAGCTTAAACGCGATACTGACAAATTCGCTCACATCACCGAGAAGTAATTTTCAACTGCGAAGTCAAATGCTTCAGGAGTCAATTTCTTGTGCTTCTGTTTGTAGACACAGAAATTTTTCACCTGGAGTAACAGGTCTCGCGGTTGACAGGCACGAAACGGACGATTGACGGCTTTATAATGTTTATCAACCAGATATTGATATGCGGTTTCATCAAATTGAAATCCCATCAAAGGTGCCATCAACTCAAAGAGCGCTCGAAATTCTTCTTCTGACGGATCGAGAGCTTCAATCTTGTAAGGGATACGTCGTAAAAACGCCGCATCCACAAGATCTTTAGGTTCGAGGTTCGTAGAAAAGATAATGAGCTGATCAAAGGGAACCTGTATCTTTTTACCACTGGGAAGATTCAAAAAATCATAACGTTTTTCCAATGGAACAATCCAGCGATTCAATAACTCATCGACGGGCATTCTCTGACGCCCAAAGTCATCAATCACAAAAGTACCACAGTTACTTTTCAGTTGCAGCGGTGCTTCACAAATTTTTGTCTGTTGATTTTGTGTAACTTCCAGTTCACGCATGGTTAATTCGCCACCGGCTATCACAGTCGGACGTATGATTTGTACCCAACGTTGATCAATGCCTGAGAGATCAAAGAGACTTTCAGAATCGGTCTCTTGTGTGACCTCTTCATGCAAACCGGGATCAAAAATGCGAATGATATCTCCATCAATCCCCATACAACGGGGAATCCAGATCGTTGAGCCGAATGCTTTTGTGATTCGTTCTGCAATACTGGTTTTACCATTGCCGGCTTCACCAAACAAAAACATCCCTCTTCCAGAGTTAACAGCAGGTCCCAAACGGTCGAGCATCTTATGGTTGATAATTAAATCTGAAAATGCTTCTTTTAAGTCTTCTTCTGTTGCCTGTTGTTTTGCAATGCTCTGTGCTTCCATCGCCCGCAGATAATCTTTAAAGCTCACTGGAGCGGAACCAAAATAAGTACACTCTTGTGTAAATCGACGTGCGCGTTCGCGTCCTAGTTCTGTAATGGTAAACTCGTAATCACCCATTTCTGCTGTGCCACCAAAGGCCACCAACTGGTCTTGCTTGGCACGTTTTAGAATTGGATCGACGATCCCAAAAGGAAGTCTGATCTGTTGACAAATTTGCCGCCCCGTGCGAGTTCCCTTCGCGAGCAAAAATTTGAGAATCAGGCGTTCAATTTCATCCAGTGTCAACCCGGTCTCTTCCATCGATTCCGGTGATTTAGGAACGAAGGTTCCCTGCTGCTCTTCAGCATCTCCCGTTAAAAGAGACTGCACTCGATTGAACAGTTGACTGAGATGTTCACTTTTACCGACGACATGCATTGGCTCTGAAGATTCCGTTTGCAACGGAGGCGCAGTTGCACCGTTCGGCACTTCAGAAGTTTGATGATCTGTTATCAACTCTTCTGTATCGGTGCTCTCTTCAGAATCACCTGTTGCAGTCAGGTTAAGCATACTCAACGAGGCGAGCAACTCTTCGGTATTGACTGCGTTAGACGCAATATCGCCTAGTTTTTTAGAGTCCTTCTGATCGAGAAGGGATTTTAATGCATCAGAATCGGGAGCGTTCGCTGACATTTTCTGTTCACACTCAGTTAATTGTCCTGAAATAAGTTATCCCGCTACCCCGATCAATCGAACTGACAAAAGAAATTTGTCAAAGATGATCAAGATATAAAACTTATGCACATCTTGTTGGGTGCGAAAAAGCTTAGGTCATATAACTCACGAGTCAAATTGTTTCGGATCATCGACAAAACTCAAAACATCCACATATCTTCATATAAGGTCTTATTGACACCACATACGCAGGACCGGAAATCGAACACCGTAACGATCAGACAGTTTGTACTGTTCATACCGATTAATCATCAAAAGGAAGACGTCCTCGTATATTTTTACGAACGTCTGTGAGAACAAAGACATACGATTTGACTTGAATTTGACGTGACCTAAATTTTTTCCGTGAGAGATATAGGTCTCTCTGCAGGTAAGGTCTATCTTCAACAGAGTATCGGATCATTAAATGTGTGGAATTGCGGGAATCATTCAGTCTGACCGACTTCCAGTCAGACAGGCCGAATTACAGTCTATGATTGGCACTCTCAATCATAGAGGTCCTGACGCTTCAGGAATCAAAACATTCGGCTCTGTTGGATTCGCGCATAGTCGCCTGAGCATTGTTGACCTTGCTGGGGGCGGACAGCCGATGCAATCTGCCGATGGAATGCTTTCCATTACATTCAATGGTGAAATCTATAATCACATTGAACTTCGGGCACAACTTGCCAGCAAAGGCTATCAGTTCCAAACCCATTCCGATACGGAAGTAATTCTGTATATGTATGCGGAATATGGTCCTGGCTGTGTTCAACAATTGAATGGACAATGGGCCTTCGCGATCCATGACGAACGACGACAGGAGGTTTTTCTGTCGCGCGATCGTATGGGAATTCGACCTCTCTTTTATACACAGACACCATCACGATTTCTTTTTGCTTCAGAAATCAAAGCACTGTTCACACTACCGGATGTGGAACGAAAAACAGACCTGACCGCATTGAACCAGTTATTTACATTCTGGTCGCCACTTTCTCCACGAACATTTTTTGATAACGTTTTGGAATTACCCCCCGCACACTCAATGATCGTCAAAAATGATCAATTAAAAATTTGGCAATATTGGAAACTGGATTATAGTCCGAACGAGGAAACACGCTCACTTGATGACTGGGCGGAGGAACTGCGTGCTTTGCTGATTCATGCTACGCAGTTACGCTTAAGGGCGGATGTTCATGTGAGTGCTTATCTAAGTGGCGGCCTGGATTCATCCGTCACTTCAGCCATCATTCGAAACTACACCAATGCCCCCTTAAATACATTCTCTGTTGTGTTTAAGGACAAAGAGTATGATGAAAGTCGTTATCAACAGGAAATGATTCAGGAATTGGGAACCGAGCACCAAACCGTCTGCTGTTCTTATGACGACATCGGACGAGTCTTTCCGCAAGTGATACAGCATACGGAAAAGCCGGTCCTGCGGACTGCTCCTGCCCCCATGTTCCTGCTGTCAAAGCTGGTACACGATAATCAGTTCAAAGTTGTGATGACCGGTGAAGGAGCCGACGAAATCCTGGGCGGTTACGATTTATTCAAAGAAACCAAAATTCGGCGTTTCTGGAGTCGTCAACCCGATTCAAAAATTCGCCCCCTCCTGTTGAAGCGTCTTTATCCTTATATGAAAAATCTGCAGGCACAATCGCCCGCTTATCTGAAAGCGTTTTTCAATATTCGTCCCGAAGACATTAACAGCCCATTTTTCTCACATTTGCCACGCTGGGAATTAACTTCCAAATTGAAAACGTTTTTCAGCAACGACGTGAAACAACATCTGATAAACAATGATCCGTTATCAGACTTCTCAGACCAATTACCGGAACAGTTTTCAAAATGGCCATCATTCTGCCAGGCCCAGTACCTCGAAACGGTAAACCTGATGCCGGGCTATATTTTGTCGTCACAAGGCGATCGCATGGCGATGGGAAATTCTGTTGAAGGCCGATTCCCGTTTCTAGACTACCGTGTGGTCGAATTCGCTGCACGTATTCCTATTCGTTTTAAGATGAATGGATTAAATGAAAAGTACCTTCTGAAGTACGCGTTGCGTGACCTGATTCCCAAAAGTATTCGACAACGTCCCAAACAACCTTATCGTGCGCCAGAAGCACATAGTTTCATTGATACAAAAAAACAGAGAGCCCGGTTCGAATACGTAAATCAACTTTTATCAAAAAACAAACTGCAAGAAAACGGATTATTTAATCCAACCGCAGTTCAGCGTTTGGTAAAGAAAATCGAACAGGGTCGTGCGATCGGCACACGCGACAACATGGCACTCGTGGGTATCCTTTCTACACAACTTCTCGTTGAAGAAATGATTAACAGACAACCAACTGTGTCTGGAAATAATGACTCTGCTATTGCGAAGTTACTGGCATAAACAAAGCACATGTTACTTTTATATTTATTAACTGAGTAAAGGATAGAAAATGAGTTCGATACAGTCTGAAGTTCGGGATTTTGTTGCAGAGAATTTTTTGTTCGACGAAAACCCTGAATCTTTAAACAACGATGATTCATTTCTGGAAACAGGTATTATCGATTCAACGGGTGTTCTGGAATTAGTCGCCTTTATTGAAGAAAAATATTCTGTAGAAGTCGACGATGACGAATTGGTTCCTGAAAACCTGGATTCAATAGATCGGTTAATCACATTCATTGAATCCAAGCTGAAAGAATTAGCTTAATTTTTCAAGGAGCAGGTCGTTGTTACTGCAATCATTTCTAGAACACAGTGCCCAACTTGATCCCAATAAAATCGCGTTGATCGTTGATCAGAGGCGATGCACCTATTTGGAGATAGAACAACAAAGCAATCGCCTCGCACATGCATTACTGCAGCGAGGACTAAAGCGAGGCGACCGAGTTGCCATCCATCTGGAGAATACACTCGAAGCCACTGTCGCTGTCTTTGCAGTTCTAAAAGCGGGAGGTGTCTTTGTGATGGTGAATCCCACCACAAAGATTGATAAATTGACCTATGTCCTGAATAACTGTCAGGCACACGCGCTGATCATACCCGATAAAAAACGTAACACACTTTTTGAACACAGCGACCTGTTACCACATTTGAAAACAGTGATTACAGTCGGATCTGACTCAGAACATAAGGTAGATAACGACCTGCAAACGCCACAGTTTGAACTCTGGACACAGCTTCAGGCTGAATTTGCAGATTGTATTACGCCACCACACATTACTGCGATCAGTATCGATTTAGCAGCTCTGGTTTATACTTCGGGTTCAACCGGAAACCCCAAAGGTGTAATGCTGACTCATCTCAACATGACATCTGCTGCACGTTCCATCACGACTTATTTAATGAATGAGTCGAATGACATTATTTTGAATGTTCTTCCACTCTCATTTGATTACGGACTTTACCAGTTACTGATGGCGTTTCGTGTGGGCGCCACACTGGTACTGGAAAAATCATTTACTTATCCACACGCTGTCTTACAGAGAATTATTGACGAAAAAGTGACCGGTTTTCCGCTGGTCCCCACCATGTCTGCCATTCTGCTGAAAATGGATTTATCGAAGTACGATTTTTCCAAACTACGATATATCACGAATACCGGCGCTGCCCTGCCAACCGAACATATTCTGACTTTCCGAAAACGTCTGCCGCACCTGCAGATCTTTTCCATGTATGGTCTCACAGAATGCAAAAGGGTCTCTTACCTTCCCTTGGACCAGGTCGATATCAGGACCGGATCAGTGGGCATCGCCATGCCCGATACGGAAGTATTTATTGTGGACGATGCGGGACATCGACTGCCACCGGAACGTGTCGGCGAGCTAGTTGTACGCGGTACCAACGTAATGAAAGGCTATTGGAAAGCTCCTGAACAGACGGCAGAACGCTTAAGACCAGCAGAGCTTCCCAATGAAATGTATCTCTACACTGGTGATTTATTCCGCATGGATAAAGAAGGCTATTTATATTTCGTCGGCAGACGAGATGACATCATCAAAAGTCGCGGTGAAAAAGTCAGCCCGAAAGAAGTTGAAAATGTGCTCTTTGCACATGAGCGTATTTCTGAAGCCGCCATCATGGGTGATCCTGATCCAGTTCTGGGGCAATCCATCCGGGCAATCATCACACTGATGCCTGGCCAGGAATTATCCGAAAAAGAAGTTTTGGCTTACTGTCGTAAACACCTGGAGGATTTCATGGTCCCCAAAACAATCGAATTCCGTGATGAACTACCAAAATCACCCAATGGCAAGGTCGACAAAAAACAGTTAGCGCTTCCCTAACTCGCAACAAACATCATTACTCTCATACAAACAAAGATTTGTTGAACGAAGTCGTCAGCAAATAAGAAAGAAACATCAAGATGAACATCCAAACGAAAACATTCAGTCCAGAATTACTCAACCTTGATTGTGCAACTGAAACAGAGCGCATCGTTCAATGGATGCGAGAAACCGTTCGCAAAACAATGCGAAAAAAAGGAGCCGTACTGGGCTTATCGGGAGGCATTGACAGTAGTGTGGTAACAGCTCTTTGTGCGCGTGCGTTTGGAAAAGACCGTGTTTTGGGAATTATGATGCCTGAGCACGACACAAAAGATGAAAGCCTGACCTATGGACAATTGCTGGCAGATCATTTTGATGTGGAAGCCATCGTCGAGAATATTTCCCCTATGCTACAAGGCGCAGGTTGTTATGAACGCCGCGATGCTGCCATCAAACAAGTGATTCCTGAATATGAACCAGACTGGAAGTCAAAAATTGTACTTCCCAATCTACTTGAAGAAGGGGGGTACCGCGTCTTTTCTGTTGTTGTACAAACTCCCTCGGGTGAACTCATTAAGAAACGTCTGCCTTTATCCGCCTATCAAACCATTGTGGCTGCGACAAACTTCAAACAACGTTGTCGCAAAATGATGGAATATTATCATGCGGATCGTTTGAATTACGCCGTACCTGGAACTCCGAATCGACTCGAATACGATCAGGGATTCTTTGTAAAAAATGGTGATGGTGCAGCCGATTTGAAACCGATTGCACATCTCTACAAAACACAGGTCTATCAATTGGCTGCCTATCTCGATGTGCCAGAGCTCATTTGCATGCGACCTCCCACAACTGATACTTATTCACTGGAACAATCGCAGGAAGAGTTCTACTTTGCTGTCTCTTATGACAAACTGGACTGCTGTCTTTATGGTTTAAATCATGGTTTTTCTGCCGAATCAGTCGCAGAGGGAATCGGCTTGCCGACAGAACAGGTGGAACTGGTTTACGGCGATATCGAATCCAAGCGAAAAGCCAGTCGCTATTTACACATGTCACCTCAAATCATTGAACCAGTTTTAGTAGACACAACAGTTTAGCTTGACGATTTTGGAAAAAGGAAGCCGGATTGTGAGTAAAAAAGAATTACTAGCCAAGGCATTAGACTGGACCGGGTTAAACAGACTCGCGCGCACAACTCCGCTCTGGAATGGGCTGATTGTTCTGAACTACCATCGGGTGGGTGAGAGTAATGGATCATTATTTGATCATGATCTCTGGAGCGCCTCTGCTGAAAGTTTCGAACAACAGGTTCGTTTTCTAGGATTAAACTATGACCTGATTCGTATTCGGGATTTGGACGACCTCTGGAATCAGAGACGTGGCCGCTATGTTCTGATTACATTCGATGATGGTTATCGAGACAATTACGAATGGGCCTTTCCCATTCTCAAAGCTCACAATTCCTCCGCCACCTTCTTTTTAACGACAGGATTTCTCGACGAACGAAAGTTGGCCTGGTGGGATGAAATTTCCTGGATGGTGCGCTGCGCCTCTCAAACAGTAATTCCTGAGAATCCATGGACAGAGGAATCTGTCTCACTAAAATCAAACGAAGTAGATCGGTCTATAAAAACATTACTGAGCGTTTTCAAAAAGCTGCCAGGAAAGAAAACCGAAGACTATCTGAACTTTCTGGCAGAGGCGACAGGATCGGGGCGCTGTCCTCAAGATATCGCAGATCAAATCTGGATGACCTGGGACATGGTTCGCGAAATGCGTGACGCCGGCATGGACTTCGGCGGCCATACGGTAAATCATCCCATTCTGGCAAATCACCCTGCAGAAATACAACGGCACGAAATTGAAACCTGCAAACAAAGAATCGAAACGGAAATTGGCCAAAGCATCTCCGCCTTCAGTTATCCAGTCGGAGGCAAAGATTGTTTTAACGAGCAAACCAGAGCCTGCCTGGAACAAGCTGGTTACCGTTGGGGCTTTAGCTATTACGGCGGGTTTTCTCGCCTCGACTCGCATGACAACCTTGATATTCCACGCATTGCAGTCGAATCCGAAGAACCAGACGAACTGTTTCGGGCCTCGGTTTCGGTTCCACAAGTCTTCTGCTAAACAGAAACTATACAAACAGACCCATGGATCGCCTGATCTATCTCTGTGTAATATTCACGCCTTCATCATTCTTTGCTGATATTTTCCGAGAATTTGTGATCCTTCAGTCCAGTTGGTTGACGATTCTCGCCTAATTTGCGATAACAGCGGACCGCTTTAAAGGTTGTGGTACGCGCAACATCGTGACGAATATCATAATCCTGATCGCTATCTCGATTCTGGTCCTCTTGGCTACCATGTGTAAACTGTTATTAGAAAATAGTTTATATCGACCAGAGTTTAATAATAAGTCTTTGCCGTTCAACAAGTTGATTATACGGCGACACTGATTAATGTGGGAGAAACACTGAATGGGTCGTTATACAGGACCAAAGGGACGAGTAAACCGCCGCTTAGGAGCGTTGGTTTTTGAAGATGCAGGTGCAACGCGTGCATTAGACAATCGAAATCTTCCCCCCGGAATGTCACAACGTCGTCGAAAGGCTTCCAACTATGGTCTGGCCTTAATCGAAAAGCAAAAGATTAAATTCTACTATGGTTTGCGTGAGCGTCAGTTGCGTCGCTACTTCGACAAAGCGCGCCGCACCAAAGGCAACACCGGTGAAGAGCTTTTGATTCTCTGTGAACGGCGCCTGGATAATGTCGTCTGTCGTGCTGGTTTTGCAATGACACGTCCACAAGCAAGACAGGGGATTGTGCATTCACACTTCCAGTTAAATGGACAAACTGTGAATAAACCTTCTATCTGGGTAAAACCAGGTGATGTGATCTCGATCCGAAACCGTCCTAACCTCAAAAAGCTGTATGGTGAGTTAGTCGAATCAGGTCGCCCTGGCTGTGCCTGGATCACACTGGATAAAAAAGCGTTGGAAGCAAATGTTGTCACAGCTCCTGGCTTTGAAGATGTCAGCCTGCCCGTTGACGTTGGTCAGGTCGTGGCTCTGATTTCTCGTTAAGGGAATCGAACGAATCAATTTAACACTCCGAAAAGCGTTTTGGTTTTCGGAGTGTTTTTTATTTACCTTCTTTAATAACTTCCCCTCAGAGGGGTGAGAATTCATTTACAAGACGTTATTGTAATCAAAATCTTCTGGTTATTATTTTCTGAATGATTATGCAGTAACCGCTGTGGTTACTGAACCATATATTTCGGCCTTGAAACAAAGAGGCATACCCATGGCGACGGAACGTCGAAAAGCCGTCCTACTGTTTGGTGCTCCTGGAGTTGGTAAAGGAACGCAGGGAAGAATTCTCGGACAAATTCCCGGGTTCTTTCACCTCTCAAGTGGAGATGTCTTTCGCTCCATCGATATTGAATCTCCTGAAGGTCAGGAAATTTATAAATACAGCTCTCGTGGAGATTTAGTTCCTGATGAACTCAGTATCCGCATCTGGAAACAGGGGCTCGACGCCCGCGCTACCCTCTCGCTTTATAAGCCAAGCAAAGACATTCTCATTCTGGATGGAATTCCCAGAAATATTCAACAGGCAAAAATACTGGAAGAACATATTGAGGTTCTAAAAGTACTACACCTGACCTGTAGCGATGAAGAGGAAATGATCCACCGTATCCGCCATCGTGCGATTCGTGAAAACCGGGCTGATGACGCGAATGAAAAAGTGATCAGACACCGTTTTGAAGTCTATCGCGAAGAATCGGCACAAGTCCTGAGTTGCTATCCCGATGAGATCATTGCACATCTTGATGCTATTGGCTCGCCTGCTGGTGTATTATATGCCTGCCTGGAACATCTGGTTCCCGTACAGGATGCTCACTTTCGCGGGGAGTAAACTGAATCGACCATTGAAAAATAGAGCCACACTCAGTTAAGGTAGATGAGATAGTTTATCTCGAACCCTTTTCCAGAGGACAGGCTCATGCTCAGTTTTGTAACACGATCTTCCAGACTGTCGAATCCAAAACGATTACCCGGCTTCTGTCTGCTGCTAACTATGATTGCCATTCTGAGCATGCAATCAGCGACTGCTATCGCACGCCCCCCCAAAGATCACCCTAATGTCGTGATTATCTTCACCGACGACCAGGGCTATCAGGATGTCGGTGTGTTCGGATCACCTAATATCAAAACTCCCAACCTTGATCAAATGGCAAAAGAGGGGGTTCGGTTTACCGACTTTTATGCGGCCCAGGCGGTCTGCTCTGCTTCGCGTGTCGCGTTGCTTACCGGCTGCTATCCGAACCGCGTGGGCATTGGTGGTGCACTCGGCCCCCAGTCCAAGATCGGGATCAATGCCGAAGAAACCACCATTGCTGAAGTCGTCAAACCGAAAGGCTACGCAACCGCTATCTACGGGAAGTGGCACCTCGGTCACCTCCCGGAATTCCTGCCGACCAGACATGGCTTCGACGATTATTTCGGTCTCCCCTACTCCAACGATATGTGGCCCTTCCATCCGACCGCCGGTAAACGCTTTCCCGATCTGCCATTAATGGAAAATGAAACCATTATCAATCCGAAAGTCACAGGCAAAGAGCAGGCACAACTCACAACCTGGTACACCGAACGAGCGGTCGCCTTCATCAACCAAAATCACGACAAACCATTTTTCCTCTACGTCCCGCATTCCATGCCCCACGTACCGTTGTTTGTCAGCGAGAAATTCAAAGGCAAATCTGAACAGGGATTGTATGGTGATGTAATTATGGAAATCGACTGGTCTGTTGGTCAAATTCGTCAGGCGCTTAAAGAGAACGGGCTTGAGAAAAATACACTTGTTATCTTTACCTCTGACAACGGCCCCTGGCTTTCTTACGGCGATCATGCCGGCTCAGCCCTACCCTTACGGGAAGGCAAAGGAACGGCCTGGGACGGCGGTCAACGCGAACCTTGTATCATGGCCTGGCCCGGAGAAATACCGGCTGGCTCGGTCTGTAATCAAATGGCGATGACAATTGACCTATTGCCCACAATTGCTTACCTGACAGGCGGAAAAGTACCAAACGACCGCATCATCGATGGCAAAAATATCTGGCCCTTAATGTCGGGAGAAAAAGGAGCGAAATCACCACACGAAGCCCTGCTCTTTTACTGGGGCAGGCACTTAAACGCCGTCCGTAGCGGTAAATGGAAACTACACTTCCCTCACCCTTACCGTAGCCTGAAAGACAAACCTGGTAGCGGTGGTACTCCCGGTCGTTACGTTCAAAAGAAAACCGGCCTGGCTTTGTATGATCTCAGCAATGACATCAGCGAAAGTAAAAACGTGGCTGATCAGAATCCCGAAGTCGTCAAACACTTAACCGCCCTTGCAGAAAAAGCCCGCGAAGACCTCGGTGATTCCGGCACCAAACGCAAAGGGAAAAACAACCGCCAGCCAGGGCGCGTGGAGTGATAAATCATCAATACCTCATTCATTCTATCTCAAGATTTAGGAAAACACTCGCGATAAAGATCCCAAAGCTGTCGCTGATCGCTGCTCCACAAAGGACGATATTCCTCGCCTCGATAACCTGTCCAGTAATAATCGGGCTTAAACTCATCCATATTTTTTGGTTTCCCCAATTTTTCATATAGTGTTTCAGACAACACACATTCGACGCAGAAACGCTTCTCTGAGCTACTCTCCAATGGCTCCAGGTACTTTTCAAGCTCAGGCCTGCAAATAAGGTCTGCCTCCCAAGCCACTCTAGCAAACTGAAATGCAGGTCCATCGCACAAATGTTTATATAATCGTATCCCTGCTTCAGTACATTCAATTGCATCAACTAATGACCTCACTCCCGATCTGCTTAAATCGGATGACCATAAACCAAATGCATGGAGATCATAGGTGCCTGCCCATATATCAGGAGAACAATCAAACTCCCATTCTGTTTTTTTACCTGTCATTAACTCCAAAGTGAATCCGGAAAAGTGTGTTTTCATTGCTGCAAGTTCTTCTGGCGTATTACAGTCAACATATAGTTCGAAGATAATTGCCATTCTCCCCCCGTCTCAATTTTATTTCTCAAAGTAAATTATTGCATTCTGAGTTAGCAGGATTCTTTAACTATTGCAATATTAATCGCCTGATGCTTCTGTTATGCATCATCCTCTGTTAACTCTGTATAACATTCTTTGAATTCTTCTATAGCCATTAATTCATCAAAGACTAATTTGATATCAGGACTCGATTCCAATTTAGAAAGCAATGGTTCAATCGAATAGAGTTTTGCTTCGAAACGAATTTTTGGAAACTCCTCCTTGATCTCTTGAATTAGATCCTCTCTTTGAATTCCGTTTGCAGCAAAGCGAATCAGTAGCTCAATTGCATTGCCTTGAGTCCAATCGTATTCACCCCAGGCAATTTTTCGAATGAACGGAATTGCTTCTTCACCAAAATTATAAATCAATTCAAAAATTGAAAATTGACAAGCACTAAGCCACCCACCAAGTCCATGCTTTTCAATACTATAGCTTGTTGATTCTTCCGGCGGATGATGAAACATACTTTGTAGTTCTTTCAAATCATCCAAACGTAAACCTCGCTGTTTTTGTCTGGCAAGTTCACAAAATTCATCATCTAATCCACAAACCAATAAATGGTCTGCTAATTCTCCTACTATCAACTCACAATTTGATTTTTTCATACACTTCTTTCAAAAGAAGTTATTTAGTATCTTCATAGACGTATTCAAGAATAAAGCATCTCGCTCATTTTTTATAGAACATTTTCTCCAGCCACCTAATTGCCACTAAAAGTTTTTGCGGTATCACAAATTCAACGCTAATATGAAGATTTCATGTAAGTTGCTTCTAAGCCCTTGAATTCGCTTGAGATAGAAACACTTACAATACAAAATATTCATTCTAATTTGATTACATCTGAAAGCCCTCAGCAATCCCTACCACAAGGATACTCAAAGTATGCACGCCAACGGCTCTCACTTTATCCGCATCCTCTTTGCCGCGACACTCGCCTTTCAATTGATCCCTAAAACCACTGTGGCTTGTACCACGGCCGTCATTAGCAGCAAAGCCACCGTTGATGGGCGTCCTCTGCTTTGGAAGAACCGGGACACTTCAAATATTCACAACGAAGTTGTGCTGTTTAAAGAAGGGACTCTGCACGCAATAGGAGTGGTCAATGCAGGCAGCCGCAAATCGATTTATATGGGTGTGAATGAAGCCGGGTTCTGTATCGAAAATTCACTGAGTAAAGATCTGCGCGATTCCGATAAGACCAAAGGCGACACCAATGGCCGTTTCATGAAACGTGCGCTGGAAACCTGTAAGACGGTCGCCGATTTCAAAAAGTTGCTTGAACAGACGAACCAAACAGGCCGCCGCACCGCAGCGAATTTTGGTGTCATCGATGCAGAGGGAGGCGCTGCACTGTTTGAGACAGGGCCAAAAACCTACACCATGTTTGACGCAAATGATCCTACGGATGCCCCGAACGGTTATATTGTGCGTTCCAACTTCTCTACCACAGCCCAGGAGCTGCCAACCAATCCAACTAAAAAGCAGCTGGCCAGCATTTACTCTGCAAATCGCTACATCCAGGCATGCTCGCGTTTTGAATCTCAAAAAAATTCAGGAATCACTCTCAACTATGTAATCCGTAATCTGACGCGTGACCTTTCGACTAAGAATGGCAAGCCCTACCCCGGTTCTGTGAATGGAGTTGATAAACCATTACCAGCCACGATTTCTACAAAGAACACCATCAGCCGCGCGACAACGGTCTCAGCGGTAGTATTTCAAGGTATCAAACCTGGTGAAAAACCAGAGCTGACGACCATGTGGACAATTCTCGGTAACCCCAGTTTTTCTGTTGCTGTCCCTTGTTGGGTTAACGTTATGGAAGTTGCTGACCCACTCACTGGCAGCAAAGGGGGCGAGCTTGGTGAAATCGCGATAACCCTTCGAAGCTGGAGCAAAACAGCAGATGGCAAAAAGATCAACACGGAATACCTGCCAGGAATTTGGAACGACCTTTGGCCTCAAGAAGATCACATTCTCAAGTTGACTTCACAAGCGCAAGAGAAATGGAGAAAACAAGGTGTTTCGGATCACGCCTTAACCTGTTTCCATAAAAAAATGACGATGCTGGCAATGAAGGCCATGCAGCAGGAACTCCGCGAAATGAAACAGGCGGCGCTCTCACTACCAGCCCCGGCACCGCCGCGTTTTGCTCCTGTCAAAAAAACCATTATCGTTCCGTAATAAAAACAAGAGACGTAAATCATAACACTTTGCGAATGTATTAAAATAATAAGGATTCTAACCATGAGGCGTGTCCCACTCTGCGGTTTACGAATAGGTCTGGTGTTGATCACAGGATTCATCAATGCCACTATGTGGGCAGACGATATTCCTTCCTCACAGACAACAAAACTGGTGCGCGTGGCGATATATGATTTTCCTAAATCCAAATCATCTGGCCCCGAGCACCTGATGAAGTTTCTGACTCCTACCTATGGTTTTCAGAGTACCATCGTCAGTCCTGCCGAAATCCGTGATGGGGCGCTTCAGAATTATGATGTCCTCATCTGCCCCGGCGGTAGTGGAAGCCGTCAAGCCAAAGAACTTAAAGAAGCAGGGCGCACCGCCGTCCGCAAGTTTGTGCGTAATGGGGGTGGTTATGTGGGAATCTGCGCGGGTGCCTATCTTGCTTCTACCCATTACACGTGGTCACTGGGAGTCATCAATGCGCGTGTCTGGGATCGAGCACACTGGGCACGAGGAAAAAAACAGGTTTCCATCAGATTAACTCCCTCAGGCCGTGAAGTGCTCAGCAAATCAAAAGAAAAATTCGACATCTATTATGCAAACGGACCGCTACTGGTTCCCGACAATCAACCGAATCTCCCCGGCTACGAAGTGCTAGCCAGATATAATACTGAAGTCACCCGCAACGGAGCCCCGCAACATGCCATGGTCGGCACTCACGCCATCATCCGCTCCAAATTCGGAGCAGGCCGCGTGATCTGCTTCAGCCCCCATGCCGAAATGAAGAACGGGCCAAAATCCTTAGTCGCCTCCGGCGTCTACTGGGCTTCGAATGCTGAATAAGACTGCTCGTAACTTAACTCTGTTGCATTATTATACGGTAAGTTTCGTTCTGCTCTCGAGAAGTTGTTTCCTCATCACTACCAGCGCTGTCACTTCGAGAAATCAGTATAGACAATCTTCGTATCCCCTACAGTGATGTCACCGACCTTAAGGCCATCAGATGCGTTCGGGAAATATTTTTCGAGCGTAGTCACTGGAACAATGGGAATACCCTTTTGTGTTTGAATATACAAAGTGTGACCTTTTGCTTGCGGAAGGTAAGTGTCGTATTGTGTATTAAATGACTTAACAACGATCAGACCTTTTTGTTGAGCCGTTCTTGTCAATATCTGGTAGTAGGGAGAATTTCCAATCACAAAACACTTTGGATCAAGAGTGTCTGCGCTCGCCATATTGACAGGAAGTAGTCCTTCGTCAAGTTGAGAAAAGTAGGTCTTCGTTTGTTGCTTCCATGCTTCCCACTGCAAAGACATGATCATCGCTTTGGGATCATTGCCTTTGTGATAAGCAAACCGATTCCCGGGAAGAATACGCGCCTTGGGAGAGTAATCGACGTAGACCCTTTTCGCACCAGGATCCAACAGCACCCACTTCTGGTCGATATAAATTTCAAGAAAGACATGCCCCGACCAAGACTTGAACTGACGGCCTTTCTTAAAATCCCAAATCCATGGTACATCCATTGTCTTCACCCAGACTGTCGGAATACCTGCATGTTTCAATAGCACACCGCAGGCAATGGCATAATCAGCACAGCCTCCGTAGCAACCGTCCTGAATCACTGTGTCGTAGTTCCGCCATTGATAAGCCAGATCGGCCTGATATTTCAGATTTGTATTCATCCAGTTAAGCACATTCAATACCGTTTTGCGGTCACGATCCGCCTTAAACGCGAGTGCCTGCGTCTTAATCGCTTCTCGGTCTCCGAGGGTCGCAGGCATGGCAAGATACTTCGAGGGTGTTGTGTAGTCAATCGAATCAAATACTGGCTCCGACGCGAATGAAGTAGAGCCAAACATCACTAGAATTAAGAGTGATCGCCACATCGGTATTCTCCTGCCATAAAACAATTCTGAAATCAACATGGGAACGCCATCTCACACAAGTTATTTGCTAGTGATTCAGACGTCAAGCTTTTTATTACAAAAGAAGGTGCCAGTAAAACCCGCCTTCTTAGTTGCCAATGGGCAAACGATTGAAAAAGCAAACAACGCATCAGGTTGAATCAATTACTCAGACACCGGCCGATGTCGCTTGATTGTCAGCGGCCCCTGTTGGGCGTAGGGATGTTTGGCTTTGAGTTCTTTGTAACTTAGCCAACCGCGTGATGTATGAATCTGCTTCGCATCTGATGTTTCATAGGCAAAATGTAAGGGTTTCTGGTGCACTACAATCCGGTCAGGGTACACATCGAACGTGCACCAGCCAAAGGCCCCCTGACTCACAAGTGCTGTTCCCCCCAGTACCAAATAATGTGTCGCTTCTTCTTCAGCATGCCACAAGGCCCGATGATAATGACCACTCAGACTGAGTAGCACTTTGTACTGTTTCATCATCGCCCGCAGACGATCGCGGCCTTTCCCAATCTGATTGTATTTTCCGCGGCCGCGTTCGTTATTCTGCCAGGGAGAAACATGCAGCGCAATCACGATTTCTTCTCCTGCTTGTTCGGCCTTCTGAAATTCTGATTCGATCCAGCCCAATTGTTTGTCGTTCAGGCCAACATGGTTTCCTTCCGCGTCGATCACCACAAAACGAACCCCTTTATGCACCACCGAGTAATGCAGATCTCGGTAGAAATACCGCAGGAATAGTTCAGGAATCTCATGATTTCCCCGCACATAGTGATACGGCTTTTCAAACCGTTTCACTAATTCGGTCATCGCATCATAGAGTTTCAGATCTCTCTTTTCATGAACCATGTCACCCAGCATAAATGTCTGCTCCGCACCAGAGCGATTAATTTGATCGGTCGCCTGGGCGAAACGTGCCTTGTCGGTTTCAAAACCACCAAATCCAAGTTGCGGATCACCCACGGCAGCGAAACGAAATATCAACCCCCGGTCTGGTTTCGGCAACAATCGTGGTAAATCAAATCCTTCAGGCGCCGTACGTGACACAAGAAGATTGTCGATCAAAGCAGGGTCATCAGGAGTTCCAGCTACACCAAGATAGACATGAGACAAAGCGGCTTGGCTGGTTAATGGCATTTCTTCACCCAGTGTTTGATGATCAACCCAGCAGGCGTAGGTTTTGAGATCGAAATCGATGCGCGCTGTCATGGTGTGCCAGCGTTGCTCGAATGGTGTCTTTGTATAGAGGCGCCAATAGGGTCGATTGAACACGGAATGCCAGCGCATTTGCGTGTCCTTCGAACCTTTTTCCTGAAAAGGAGCGGCGGCGATTCGCGCAATTACCTCATTCGCTTTCTGACCACGCATGTCGAAGAATGTACCGTTTTTCCATTGTTTCGGCGGCTTGAAGTGACACTGTAACCACACGACACCTTCAGAAACCGGTTTGGCAAGTTGCGTGCGGATCCCCCAACCATCGGTCCGAAACGGTTCGGGATG
This sequence comes from Gimesia aquarii, assembly GCF_007748195.1. Taxonomy (NCBI): domain Bacteria; kingdom Pseudomonadati; phylum Planctomycetota; class Planctomycetia; order Planctomycetales; family Planctomycetaceae; genus Gimesia; species Gimesia aquarii. The sequence continues at coordinate 1,697,361 of NZ_CP037920.1, read as the reverse complement.
CGACACGGCAATAGCTTTTGAGCCATCGATCCCCACATCCTCTTTTATCATGGCCGTCGGCTTGACTTTGCCGGAAAAACCTTCAAAACCTTTCCACTGATCGGAAGCAATGATTGATTGCCCGCCGGAATACGATTCGAAATCGTCTGCAAGCAAAACACTTTTCTCAGACGCAACGAGGTCCGAGATCATCGCTGTTTGGACAATGACTACACAAAACCAGCCAATAGCCAGCATCAAGATCAGCGAGGTGTAGCGAAGATTCCTGCCAGCCTGGTTTCGATCAATCATATCCCGATTCCTGAAAGATGTAATAAAATGAAAGTACCCGACTAAATGAGTCAAATCATTTAGTCGGGCCTCCAATGATTACAACATAATCGACCAGCAAGATCAAATCGTATTCGAAAAGAGGCTAGATCCCCCCCACTCCGCCACTTCCTACCGTGAACGGTTCAGTCTTAACCTTCGGACATATCCGCTTCAACAACATTCTCTGCAAAGCTCTGGTATGCCGCACCAATCTGTTTCGCCATCGAGTCAGGGTAAGCGTGAGCGGCACCCGCTTTAAGTGCCGCAACAATTTCTTCACCTACCAGTTCTGGTGGCTCTGCAATTTCTGTCAGTTCCGCATCATGGCCCATGTCAGTCAAAATCGGTCCGGGATGAACACTTAACACAGCCGTTCCCTGTTCTTTCAAGAGTGTACTGAGTGCTTGAGTCACAGAATAAGCGGCAGCTTTAGACGCACAATAAGTCGTAAATTGAGGAAAGCATTTCATTGAAACAACAGAGTTGAGTTGAACAAAAGCACCACCGCCATTCGCTTTGAGCACAGGAGCAAACGCCTGAGCAATATGGATGAGACCATACACGTTCGTTTCCATTTCGAATTGCAACGCTTCAATCGCATCTTCAGACAAAGCAGTCGACGTTCGCAAAACACCCGCATTGTTAATCACAAGCGAAACATCACTGGCAGAACTGGCAGCCGCTTTAATCGTATCAGGTTTTGTCAAATCCAATTCAATCGGAACGATTTTATCCCCATGAGCCTCAGTCAGCGCAGCCGCCGATGCCACATTCCGCACAGCAGCATAGATTTTCGCAGCACCATGTTTCAAAAGCGACTCCACAATCGCTTTACCAATACCTCGATTTGCACCAGTCACGAGAACAGTCTTGTCACGCACATCATAGCTCATATTGGCTTCCTTGTTTCTACTTCGGCTGTGAACACGCACCGGTCTGGCGCTATTTTAGTCTCCAAACGCAAAAGCATTGTAGGCGCTGGTTCGCATTTGGCAACTCAGAAGATTTATAACGGGAGGGATTATACTTTCAGAACTTCTAACTTGTTAACCAAAGACGATTGTGGTGATGTAGTCGCTCATGATTTAGCTGAATCTTCTGCACTCGCTTATTCTGTCTCGCCTTTACCTCTTCGCTTGACTTTAATATACCGCACTACATCCCCGATCGTCTGAATCTTGTCGTAGTCATCATCAGGAATTTGCATATCATACTCATCTTCTAACTTCATCACGAGCTCAACAAGGTCTAGAGAATCAGCATTCAAATCCGCGAATCGAGAATCTACTGTGATCGCATAAGGCGTAGTGCCGAGCAAATCTAGTGATATTTTCGTTATTGATTCGACAAGTTCAACAGAGGCCCACAACAGGAAACCGCAGTTAGGGCAAGGGGCATCACCTGCCGGCTCAGAGTATTCGATGTTAACGCTTGCCCCGCATAGAGGACAATGGCTCGGAAATCCTTCAGGAGTGCGGGAGGAGACATTCATATTCGATTCGGAACGTTAGCGGTTATGATTGGCGCAATATCTTCTCATAATTCAAGCATGGGCTATGCTTAGCAGATTAACTTTATAACAACTATCAAATAAATCAATAGATGATCTGTAGACGCCCCCCACAGATGTTGAGATCAACGTTACCTGCTGTCGTCGAATTTTCAATATATCCACGCACGCAATTGAACTTCAGACTGATACTCTTGCTGAGAAACCAATTCACGGCGAATTCTATGGAATTCAGACGCCCCCCCTGGATGTTCTTGTCGTTCAGATTCAGGTAGGTCCCACGCACTGCCACTTCCCAGGCACCCCATCCACCATCAAAAAACCCCTCATTGGGTTCTAATGTGTCGAAGACCCCTGTTTTGCGGTTATAGGGACGTGTTTCCCCTGTTAAGAACCAACCAATTTGTGAATAGCCACCATAAAACATCAATGGTGGGCCGCCGATTTGATCGACTAATGCGTACGTCATTTCGCTTTGATAATTTAACGAGCCAAGTGTTCCTGCCAATTCATAGTTAAACAAGTTGACTCCCTGGGCAGGGATAGTTCCGGTATCGACTAATATAGGAACGCCAGGTGAGTTGATGCCTGGCTCCTGGTTTGAAAAGAAACTCAACTTTGCATCATACCTGACAGATTTATTGAAAGGCTGAAGATAACTATAGTTAAACCCCGTGTGGAGTAGATAGCGACCATTGTCTTCGTACCACGGGAGGATAGTCGTCCGTAACGCAACACCTTGACCATCTTCTGCATGATTAAGGACCAGCCCTCCCTGCCCCACCCGAAAGCCAGCTAGCGACCATGTCCCCTGCTCATCCACAAAAGTTCCGTCTGCCCAGATCCCGACTTGCCGAAACGGAGTAAACGTAAAAAAAGGGGCCCGTTCAACGAAAGTGAAATCTTTTGAAGAAGTGAGAGCCTCAAGTTGAAAAGGAACTTTCGTGTTCCCCAAAACCAATCGATCCGCAAAAGGCCGCTCTTTAAAATCGATAAATACATCACGAGCGCTAGGATGATTTGCAGCGGCAAAATCTACATCTAGTTTGTAACCAACGTTAGTCCGGAGATCTCCAATCAGAGCAAGCCGTGCGCGGCGAACAGCCGTCTTATCATTGATGACTCCGAACGCTGCCCGAGTAGCCGCTGACTCGTTGAAGGCGGCAGAGTCGAATTGAAGGAAACCACTAAGCTCGCCAGTCGGGTATTGACGGTGATCCCATTCACATTCGACGCAGGGATCTAAGTCAGTGTAATGCTCTGTGAAGGGGCTAACAAATTGATCATCCTGGCCACTTTGATGCTGAGTCGCTTCATCCAGATAGTGATCTGGTTGAACCAATGGGTCAATTGGCTCGGGTGGTACTCCTCCAAAGATTTTCTGCCCTGAAAGCGAAATGCACCAACCCAGCGAGAATAACAATCCCACTATCAGCAATCTTGCCTTCATTTTGATTGGTTGCCCCAACATAGACCGCAGTTGAACCTCTTGAATATTCATCTGACGAGGATTCCACGTTTACTGCAGGGCTTAGCGTTTAATTTGGAGATCGGCCTATGTACTTTATGCAGCAAGAATCGGCGTATAATGATCCTGAAATAAGTGGTCTTACATTGCCTTTCCCAGTTCAAATTGAAGCCACTTGAGAAAAACAATGGGTTATCATTATATCGGTTAAATTAGATAGTCTCACTTAAACGATTTGAGAGAACACTAGCTATATTGCTTGAAGAGCAGAGTGTTTTTGTAAAGCAAGTTAAAAGCTTTAGAATCTGTACGGATTATGCCGGTTGAATCAGCGAGGTACTCATAAAAGTGGTGTCACCAGAGCCATTGCGGAGATTGATCCTCACAAATCGAGAGTTGACTATATTCGCACTAGATACAATGAAAAGTGCACCGGCCGATAAAGGCCGGTGCACTTAATTTCTGCGAATGAAACGAGCGCTTACTTAACCCGCACCAGCTTCATTAAACGTCCCGATACGTTCCAGTCTTGCACATACAGGTTGCCATCTTTGTCCCAATAGGAACCGTGTGTGCCACTGAAGATACCTTCGCGCCACTTGTCTTGTGGCACGTTGAAATTCACTCTGGTTTTGGGATCCGAATTATGACCAAGTACGGCCATAATCGTATTACTCTTATCCAGAATCACAAGCCGCCCATGCAAATCGGGCACCGAAACAAATTCTCCCTGAATGGATGCGGAAGTCGGCATTCCCAGACCGGTGATCACAACGTCCATGAAGTTTCCGTCGAGGTCGTAGTGCAATAGCCGGCCCTTGGGTTTGTGGTTACGGTCGCAAATCAAAAGGCGCGGAGGATCATATCGCGTATCCAGTGTCATGCCGTGAGCGGTATTGAACTCCTTCAGACCATTCCCTTTCTTGCCAAAGTGCTTGAGGTATTTCCCGTTCTTGTCGAACTTGAAAATGTGATTACTCGCGTAGCCGTCCGCCAGGATGATATCTCCGTTGGGAGCAACCGTGATCGCCGTTGGATTGAACTTCTTCAAATTCAGTCCCGATTCCTTAGGAAACGGGAGCTTCAACACAATCTCTCCAGTCACGGCATTGAACTTGATCCCCTCGGCGTTCGCATTTCGTGCCCCATAGATAAATTCGCCGTCCGCTTCATCACGGATTTCCATGTCGTGGATATTGGAATATTCGTCCCCCAGGAAACGACGAACCACTTTCCCATCCGGCGAGAACACAATCACGCCAATCCTGGCACTGGTGTAGATATTCCCTGCTTTATCGATGACCACACCACCGTGTGTCGGCCCTAGAACTGAGCGGCCTTCTTCATCAAAGCCCCAACCAGGCACGGTGTCAAACGTCATGATCCCACTGCCCATCCGCACCGGAGCAACCTTCTCTGCCGCAAACACCGGCAGCGAGATACAAAGCAAAACAGTCACAGCAATATAAATCGAACACTTCTTCATAATCCAGGTTCCTGTTATTTCCTAGTTGTCATGGAATGGTCAGCCATCCACTGAAGTAGATCTAAAATACGAAATCACGGCAGATCAGAACTGATCACCAGCATCTCCAGTATCTAGGACCTCGCTACAGATTTCAAGCAGAGGATGTAAAAAGCCACAATGAAGACGCTTGGGACAATGCAGCAAATGAAGGATCTTCTACAAAACGTACCTCATTGTAGATACAGCGCACTGAAACGAATATCGGTTTTCTCATTTCCTTCGAAGATCACCTTCATCCGAATGCGGTCTGGTAAATTATTGATCTCATGCTTACCATTCCATGTGATGGGGGTCTGGAAACCACTCTTGTTTACGGTTGCTGCATTCTCACCCGAGAACTCTGCCAGGGGAATCGTGTTGTCGTTCAAGAGTTCGATTTTGAGCTGGGCTGCCTCGCTCAGTCCATCGGCGTTGACATAAAAGCGATGTGCCACTTCCCCCTTCAAATTCACGGCGGCGGTGATGAACTCGCTTTTGATCTTTGGTAGCTGGTAGTTACCGTTGCCCTTAGTGGTTTCATCGACTTTCAGATCCGCAAAGCGGTCGCGTGGGAGCGTGGTGATGCCGACTCCACCTCGTGGTGGTGAACCTTGCCAATTACGTGGATCCCAGGCCCCATAATAAATGTAAGTCTGGTTCCCGACGTTTTCGAAGCCTTGCCCCTGAAGCAAACCACCTTGATCCCAGGCCCACTCCTTGCCGCGTTTCAGGAATACCCATTCATGAGCGGGCTCACGAAATTGAACACCATCGTTACTAACGACAAACCCTAAGTCGACAGTGACATTTTCCCATTCTTTCGCACCGTGCCAGATTCCTGAGATACCAACGAGCACATTCCCACGATTCCACACACTCACGCCTTCATGGTTTTGCTCACCCTCACGACTCTTACCGGGTCCCAGCAGTTTGTGCTGCGCGTCACGTACGAAACCAACCGTGCTGGCATGGGACCAATTCACGAAGTCAGGCGAGATGAATTGTCGTACCAACCGACCATGATAGGGACGTGACGCCACAATCGCATTTTGACCGTTAAGGTAATACAAACCATCCCACTTGTAGAGCCCACCCACCGGCTCGAAATGCAATGCTGGCAATACCATGTCTTTCTGTGGTAGCTCTGCACCAACAGGCTTCGTATCAATCAACAATTTCCATCGCAGACCATCTGCACTTGCATAAGGAGCGAACGTCCCCAGCCGTACATCGTTCTTGGGAAACCAAACATGTGTCCCCATTTTATAGCGCTGGGTCGGATCGGAATCATCCGGCTCAAATAGTACTTTTAGATTCACAGTTCCCAGTCGGGGTTCCATCAACACCAGATTGTTATTGCGATTACCATTATATTCCACCAGTCCCAAATTCGGCTTGGTCCAATGCACACCATCTATACTTTCAGCATATGCCACACGCCACGGCGACGATCGAGGCACACTTCGATCAAGCCGATCATCACCCGCCGCCACATACCACATACGAAACTTGTCATTCTCTCGAATGACTGAGCCGTAAAACTGTACGGCCCACGAATCGGGAGTTCCCGGCGGACCACGACGCAGAACAGGGTTTGCCGGGTGTCTCTGCGGTGATCGCATTTCGAGTTTGAGGTTTTGCATAAAGGGAATGGAGACGTCATCAAAAGCAAACAACGTAATCGCTTTCGTCTCATCAAAGTATTTGGAATCGCTGACTTTCGACTTTTCAGAAAATGAAGTGAAAGATTCTGGAACGATCTCTTGAGTTCTATTCTCTGTCTGTAATGATTTTTTTTGTGGCGTCTCAGTCTGAGTTGGCCGAGTGTTATCACACGCCGTGATCAAGCTGAACATCAAACTAACGTAGAGAAACCGCCCCCCACTCATAATGGAACCACAACTTAGTTCAGACATTGCTCACCTCTCATAAAAGTGTTTGTGAACTTTTATCGTAATCAATCCCCACCCTCGAATCGAGAACTTAATGCTTATATACGAAGGGATTCAGGCTGAATTTTGATTTAAAGCTTCATTGCGATCTTGATCCTTTTACAAAGATCTGATGCTTGTAAATTCTGCCAGAGTAGATGTAATTCTGATCGTAGATTCGTTGCAAATCAGCTTGCCAGTTTGTATTTCTCCCCTAAATTCACGTATCGTCACTTTGGCATACACTTTGCTATTCTGGTGATACGTTGAGCAAAGAGAGTTTGCTCATTTTCCGATTTCATTCATGGAGGATTAGTACATGAAACTGCTACTTGCATTGTTGTGCAGCACGGTTGCTGCGGCTTCTACAACAAACGTCAATAATTCGGGATTTGAAAACATTAGTGAGCGCACTAAGTTGCCCGTTGGTTGGGGGTATACCTCACTTCCCGGTCAGTCTGATCTGGTTCAATATAAAGTCACTACTGTGCCGGGTGATGAAAGTTCCAAGGCACTCGCGATCACAGTTTCCAGTAACCACCCCGATCAACGAGTTGCGTATAACGCATTTCAAGACGTCCCGGGCATTGAAAGTGGTAAAACGTACAAAGTATCTGCTCGCGTACAAACGCGTGGTTTAGAAACGATGCCCATGGTGGCTGTGCAGTGTATTGATCAAACAGGGAAAAAATATCTTGGTTTTGCACGAACGCCCGAACGAAAACTTCAGCAGGACATAAAAGAATGGCAGTCAGTTGAGACGATGGTAACCGTTCCTGCAGGAACAGCAAAATTCCGATTGCGTGCAGGTATTCCCGCCCAGGGTAATGCGGGTGGCACAGCGATCCTCGACGACATCACTGTGACAGAAGTCGAGAGCAAATAGACAAACTGATCGCCTTCTAACAAGTAGATCTCAAACAAATATCTCGTAAAACATTGTGCTCAAGAGTGAACTATGCAGACACTCTTGAGCTTGTTTTTCGACAAATTCTATTAGTCGTATTGACTCGAAATCGATTTATAAGATCATCACTGAAAGATCTTATTTGGAATCAGCGCCAGCATCAGAATCGGGAGGTGTCGTTTTCGCTTCCGGTTCGACTGCCTGTGTCGCGGATGCTAGCTCTTCCTCTGCCTGTGATTCCAGCATGGCACTGCCAACTTCACCAGCGGGAACAGGCTGCTTCGCCAGTTTGCGTAATACGACGTAGAACACGGGCGTGAGAAACAACCCGAAGATCGTAACGCCAAGCATCCCGCTGAAGACGGCGGTGCCGAGTGCCTGACGCATCTCGGCTCCCGCACCAGTTGCAATTAAAAGTGGAATGACTCCCAGAATGAATGAGAAGGCGGTCATCATGATCGGGCGTAGTCGCAAACGACAGGCTTCCACTGCGGCTGCGAAGCGGTCTTTCCCTTTGTCTTCTTCCGCTTTGGCAAATTCGACGATTAAAATGGCATTTTTACAGGCAAGCCCTACCAGAACAACAAAGCCGATCTGAGTGAGGATGTTGTTGTCCATCCCTCGCAGCCAGACGCCAAAAATCGCGAATAGCAGGCACATTGGTACAATCAAAATAACAGCAAGGGGTAATAACCAGCTTTCGTATTGCGCAGAAAGCGCCAAAAAGACAAATAGTACAGAAAGAGGGAAAATAAAAAGTGCCGTGTTGCCTGCTGCTTTCTCCTGATAAGAGAGATCGGTCCATTCGAATCCAAATCCCGGCGGTAGTGTCTCGTCGGCAATGCGTTCCATCGCCGCTAGTGCCTGCCCGGAGCTATAGCCCGGGAGTGTAGCACCATTGATATCTGCTGATGGGTAGAGATTATACCGAACGACTCGAGAGGGCGCCGTTGTTTCACGAATTGTCACAAGTGAACCTAAGGGAACGATTGCACCATTATTGCTGCGCGTACTGAGGCGTTCAATATCATGCCGCTCATCACGAAACTGCGATTTCGCTTGCGCGGTCACACGATAAGTCCGCCCCAGATAGTTGAAGTCGTTGACGTAAGAAGAACCAAGATAAATTTGCAATGCATCGAAGACATTATTTATGGGTACATCCAGCATCCGTACTTTCGTACGATCAACATCGGCATAAATTTGAGGCGTTGCGACCCTGAAATTAGAAAACACCTGAACCAGACCCGGCTCTTGGTTCGCCTTAGCGGCGATCTGACCCGTAACATCATTTAATGCAATTAGCCCAGCACCAGACCGATCTTGAATCTGCATTTTAAAACCGCCACCCGTTCCGATTCCCTGAACTGGAGGAGGCGGGATTACAAAAACCATTGCATCTTCAATTCCCGCCATGCGCTGACGTAGTCCCGCTAGAACCACATCTAGAGTCAGGCCTTGCTCAGCACGCTCGCGGGCGTCGCTCAGAACAGGAAAAATTGCGGCTGAGTTGGAACTGTTTGTACGAGTTGCTCCCGAGAATCCAGCAAAAGAGACCGCGTTTTCAATACCGGGAGTATCAAGCGCGGCCGCAACGACATCGCGTGTCACCTGATCGGTTCGATCCAGAGACGCGCCGTCAGGCAGGTCAATCGCAATGATGACATAGCCCTGATCTTGCTGCGGAATGAACCCGGTGGGTACCTGAGTAAAACCAAAGTAGGTCAGTCCTAATAAGCCTGCATAAATGAGCAACACAACAAAGCTCATATGGAGGACACGTGAGATCACGCGCGAGTAAAGTTCACTCGTCAGATCAAACGATTTGTTGAAGAGCTTGAAGAACCAACCCAGGACCCTTTCAATAAACCGACCAAACCAGTTCTTCTTTGCATCCTGCGGCCTGAGCAATAAAGCACATAAAGCTGGGCTCAGTGTGAGTGAGACAAATGTCGAAATCGAGGTTGAGACGGCAATCGTAATTGCAAATTGGCGATAAAATTGCCCACTGATTCCGGGAATAAATGCGGTCGGCACGAACACGGCGATGAGCACCAATGTCGTTGCAATCAGTGCCGAACCAACCTCATCCATTGCTTTTGTGGTAGCTTCTTTAGGCAAAAGTCCTTCTTTGATCAGTCGCTCTACGTTCTCAACAACGACAATTGCATCATCGACCACAATTCCAATCGCCAGGACCAGTCCAAAGAGAGACAAATTATTGAGACTGAAACCAATCCCCTGCATCACCGCAAAAGTTCCAATCAACGAAATTGGTATCGCGACAACCGGAATGATCGTCGAACGCCAGTTTTGCAGGAAGAGAAAGACCGTCAGGATCACCAGTAAACCTGCTATCCACAGGGTATTAAATACTTCAGCAATTGATTCTTCGACAAACGCAGTTGGATTATAAATCGCCTGATATTCCAGGCCAGGAGGAAAGCGTTCTGATAAACCTTCTACGGTATCGAGTACACTGCGTGTCGTCTCAATCGCATTAGAACCAGGACGTTGTGAAATGACCATCGCGACGGCTTTTTTCTCACCCATATAGCTACGGACAGAATAATCAGTCGCTCCCAACTCAATCCGCGCAACATCGCTCAGCCTCACCAGTCGACCATTGTCACCCGTCTTGACGATGATCTCGCCAAACTCTTCTGCTTCACGAAGACGACCTTGCGTATTGACGTTCACCTGGAAAGCGCCTTTCAGCGTATCCAGAGGTTGCTGACCAATGACTCCCGCCGCCACCTGAATATTTTGCTCGCGGAGTGCATTCACGACTTCACCTGAAGTGAGCTCTAATGCTGCCAACCGCTCAATATCTAACCAGATGCGCATAGAGTATTCGCTGGCGCCAAACAACTGCACGTTTCCAACACCATCAATGCGCGAGATCACATCACGCAACTGCAAATAGGCATAGTTACCTATATAAAGCTGATCGCGCGAATCATCAGGCGAATACAGATGAATCACCAGTAACAGGTCTGGGGAGTCCTTGCGTGTTGTCACGCCAATCTGCCTGACTTCTGGCGGGAGCCTGGGCTCTGCAATTGCGACGCGGTTCTGCACCAGGACTTGTGCCTGGTCCACGTCCATATCAATCCCAAAGGTGATCGTGATCTGCAGCGCACCATCTGAAGACGCTTCGGACTCCATGTAGAGCATCCCTTCGACACCATTGATTTCCTGTTCTAACGGTGTCGCTACCGTTTTCGAAATCACTTCTGGTGTCGCTCCCGGATAACTCGCACGCACGACAACCGTCGGTAGCGCTACTTCCGGATATTGACCAACGGGTAACTGAAAGTAAGCCAGAAAGCCAACCAGTACAATGATAATTGAGAGTACAGACGCAAAGATGGGACGGTTAATAAAGAAGTGAGAGAACTTCATGGATCTCACTCCTTATCTGCTTTGGTGTTCGTTCCGGATTGAGGCAGGCGATACCGTTCAGCGTTGGCTTCAATTCCTTTTGGTATTTTTGCCATCGTGCGTGAAAGCCACTTTTCTTTTGGTACAGGCACATAATTATCTGGTAAGTCACTGGCAACTGGTTCGATGGTTTCATTCGAGGTCTCAACGGTGATTCCAGGGTAAACCCGTTGCAGGCCACGTGTCACAATTTCTTCTGAACCATCAAGCCCGGAGCGAATAATCCGTAAACCATGAGAGATTGGACCCGTCGAAATGACCCGTCTATTGACCACCCCTTGCTCATCAATCACATACACAAACTTTTCAGATTGATCACTGCCGATGGCGCTGTCGGGTATCAAGACTGCGTCGTAACGACCACTGCCCGGTAACCGGAGTTTTACAAAGAGTCCCGGTGTTAACAATTCATCTTCATTGGCGAGGATCGCGCGGCCTCGCATCGTGCCCGTATTGACATCAATCCTGTTGTCAACAAAATCCATATGCCCATTGTGCGGATAACCCTGCTCGTCGATGAGTGCAACATAAACCGGATTTTTGACATCGCGGGAACTGGCGCGTTTTCCTTCACGCGCTAATCGCACATATTTCAAAAAATCATGCTCATTCGCATCAAAGTAACAATGAATGGGTTTGAGTGAAACGATCGTAGTGATCAATGTTGAAAGGCTTGTCCCTCCACTGATCAGGTTTCCTTCAGTCACATAACGTCGACTGATGCGGCCCGTAATTGGAGCGCGGATTTGTGTGTATTTCAGATTGAGCACAGCCGACTCGATATTAGCTTTCGCAGTCTCAATCGCAGCCTGAGCTGTTGCGATCCCAGCTTTGGCGGATTCAATTTTTGCGTTAGCTGCTTCGATGGCTGCGGTCGCCTGTAACTGTTCACTTTCCGTCACATCGATTTCTTCTTTTGTGACGGCTTTTCTGGCAAATAAGCGCTTTACACGATCCAGCCTACGATCAGCCAGGGTCAATTGTGCATTCACGTCAGACTTTTCGGCAATCGCCTGCTTGTAAAGTGAGTTCGCCTCCGCGAGTCTTGCAGTCGCTTCTTCCAGTCGCGCTTTGGCTGCGTTATGTTCCGCTTTGAATGGACGCTGGTCGATAATTGCCAGCAGGTCACCACTCTGTACCATTTGCCCTTCATCAAAATGTGTTGACTCAAGATAACCACTGACTCTGGCACGCACTTCAACGGAATCAATGGCATCCAGCCGCCCCGTGTATTCGTCCCATTCAACAATGGGCATCACAAGCGGTTTCGCGACAGTCACTTTGATAGCAACTGGAACTGGAGGTTTAGACGAGACTTCTTGTGTGCAGCCAACTACAAAAAACAGTGATGCACTGGTCACAAATCCTGCCGCTTGCCACATGAATTCTGAATACGATTTCATTCATACTCCAGGCTACTCAACGTTTGACGGTTCACTTCAATACATGAAAGCTGACAACCACCCTTCGGCGACGCCTTAAACAAACTTGTATTTAGAAAACATCTTAGACGATTGAGCGCATCATCAATTAGGCTGATTCTATCCTACAAATATATTGAATATCGTGCGTAATACTATGTTCAGAACTAGTCTAGGCATGACTTCTCCGTAAACAATCCGCAACATACGTATAGAATCTGATATGCCGATTAGAAGAGGTGCTCAGGCTCAGTAATTACAATGCTCGAAAGAAGTGACTGAGAACCTGTGAAGGTCAGAGTTTCCAATGACAGGAAAGGACAGTCTATTAATCATAAAGATGATACGATCTCGGAAGAAGACGCCAAATGGTCGAAGTCTTGTTCAGTGCGGATGATTATGCTGATACGGCAGTGTTACTTTCATCCGCGTTGCAATCAGAAAATCGTCATCAAAAATTACTCAGTAACCTTACCCCCTTCTGCCTCAAACACTCTCAGAATAAATTTCATCTGTTCCTTGTGTTGCGGAGTCAGATTAAAGCCACGATTTTGATCGCTTTCGTGGTAGATCTTCACTGTACTGGAGGATAAAATATCTTCGAGCAGACGTTTTTGCTCTTTATTTAGTGGGGCATCATACCACCTCCAGCCCTGTTTAATTCTCAATCTTATGACTTTAGGCCCTTCGAAACCGACTTCTTCCATAACGGTTAGTGCAAGCGGTGAGGGAGAAATTCCCTGGCTGATCTTATCAGCTGATTTTGACACCAAATCTGCTTCAAATTCCTTAAGCTGATTAAAAGCTGCTTGCGCCCGTTCGCGCGCTTGTGTTAGTTGTTGTTCATTTTGCTTTTGCTTTTCCCTCGAATATTCTAAAGATTTTTCGAGAATCTGCTTTGAGTTCTTAACCGCTACTCCAAAATTCTGAGCCGCCTCTACAGCTACCTTTGCCAGTTCTTCACAATATTTGAGTGATTTTAATCTTCGCTGAACCAGTTTTTTATATTTCTCGTCCTTCCTATTTTTATCAACTTTGAAGTCCTTAAATTCGGCAAGATAAGTTTCTTCAGCAGCCTTACTTGTTTTGTCAGCTTCCCTCGCTTCTTTTTCCGCTAATTTTACCAACTTATTTGCTTCAGCAAGTTTTGCATTGAATGCTTCCTCTTGGTTGTCAATTTTTTTCTCTTCACCAACTTTATACGTCGCATTATCTGTTTTGATAACAAATTCTCCCCAATCAACTTTGGTTCGAACGAGTAAGCTCATCCGCAAACAGAGAATAGGAGGCTGCCTGTCAACTTTCCTAAAATAGAGTTGAATATTTCTGTGACTGTATTTTGAGAATGGTGCATCTTCATGGTATACCATGACGAATGGATTGAATTCCTCATCAAATCTCTTGTTGTAAAATAATTTAGAGTCAAAGTACTCTTGTTCCGTAATTGGTGTCAACTTTATTTTGACCCGCTCCCATTTGTCCATACTTCGACGGACAACTCCTAGTTCCAGTTCATCCTTGTATGTTACTTCTTTGAAGATCTTATCAGCATCAGCAGCGGATCTGAGTAATCTACCATTTACGATTCGAATCAGATCTAAATCTTCTAAGCCTGCAATTGCAGCACGCGAATCATTTTTCACCGATTGCACGATTACCGCATTTCCCGAACGGGGAGGAAATTTTGGAATCTTCTCCCCATCTTTTTTGAGTGCCTTTTTGTAATCTAAGACAGAGATCGTATCGAAACCCATATCATAAGACTTGCGCGGATCTTCAGCATGGGCTAAAAGCAGGCAGGTAAACAGAATCGTGCACAAGAAAAACAACCTTTTCATGAACTGAATCCCAGATATATAAAGAAAACGGCAACACACAAAACATACGTCCATTATGTTGTTATGGCCATTTAATTGCAAGGAAAACACAAAAAAACAGCTCGAAAGAGCTGCTAATGCTTTTGATTCCGATCTCTTGGTTTTAGCTGGAAGTTATATCTGGCCAATGGTGATGCGTTTCTTATGAGTTCTTCCCCTCATAATTTCCATCCGTCAGGTAACACAGTTCCCTTAGGCACAACGATGATACCGTCTCGGATCAGGACATCAGAATGGTCGAAATCCTGTTCGGTGTGGCCGTTGAGTTCAATGCGAACGTTTTTGCCGACACGGCAGTTTTTATCGACGATGGCACCGTCGATGAACGCCCCCTCATCAATGCCAAAGGGGGGTAAGCTTTCGTTCTCAGTATTGATTTTAGATTGATCCTGATAGAAATCGGCCCCCATCAATACTGAGTTGCGGATCGTCACATTCTTGCCGATGCGACAACGGAGACCAATGACACTATTTTCGATCACAGTTCCTTCATCGATTTCACAACCATCTGCAATCAGGCTGCGATTAATCGTCACCCCTTCACAGCGTGTTGGTGGCAGAAAACGTGGTCGGGAATAGATGGGCGCTTTCTCTACCACAAAATCGAATGGCGGATTGGGATTCGCCAGTGCCAGATTTGCTTCGTAAAAAGAGCGGATCGTCCCAATATCTTCCCAATAGCCATCGAACAAATGCGCATGGACCTGATGCGTACGAATCGACATCGGAAAGATTTCTTTACCGAAGTCTTCATAAGTCGACTTCTTCAATAGATCGACCAGTAAATCGCGATTGAATAGATAAATGCCCATACTGGCCAGACAGTCGCGGCCTTTACTTTCGATGCCCTGCTGATCTATCCAGGCCGGAGAGGTACGTACCAGTTCGAGTTCTTCTTCCGTCTGTGGTTTTTCCAGGAAACCTTCCACGCGTCCCTCATCATTGACGCGCATGATCCCGAAAGCGGAAGCCTGCTCGCTGGAAAGCGGTACCGTTGCAATTGTGACATCGGCTTGAGAATCGATATGTGTTTGCAGCATTTTCTGATAATCCATCCGATAAAGCTGGTCACCGGAGAGAATCAAAACATAGTCGATACCCGATTGTTCAATGACGCGAATATTTTTGCGAACGGCATCGGCGGTTCCCTGATACCAGTCAGTCCCTGACATCGTCTGCTGTGCTGCCAGGATTTCCACAAATCCGCCACCAAACGAATCAAATTTATAAGTTTGCCGAATATGACGATGCAGGCTGACAGAATTAAATTGTGTGATCAAATAAATGCGACTTAATTCACTATTGATACAGTTCGAGATCGGGATATCAATCAAACGATATTTCCCGGCCAGTGGTACAGCGGGCTTTGAGCGAAGTTGCGTAAGTGGAAACAGACGTGTGCCCTTGCCGCCCCCGAGAATGAGGCTGACTACATTTTTCATTGAATGACTCGATTCTAATGCGCTGCTGATCCTATAAGTTCACGCAGCTTTATTAGCAAACTTAATGAACAGTTTGCTCTTTATTTGTTGTCTTGCGTATTGTTTTCATGTTACTCAGATTTTGACTCACAAACTAGTTTATAATGACCTGTACTCCGAGTGCTTGGAAAAAAATTTCGATTAAATTCAAATCTGTATTGATCAGGCAATTTAGGAGAATTCCAGGGTGGGAACTGCTTAATGAGAGCGTTAAGATATGATAAATTCCCATTCAAAAAACGGTTTTTGTCCCATCAAATTCTCACCGAGGAGTA
Source organism: Gimesia aquarii (assembly GCF_007748195.1). Lineage (NCBI taxonomy): Bacteria > Pseudomonadati > Planctomycetota > Planctomycetia > Planctomycetales > Planctomycetaceae > Gimesia > Gimesia aquarii. The sequence goes on along the minus strand of NZ_CP037920.1, from coordinate 1,681,228 downwards.
TCACTTTGTTTCCTGCCCGTTGTCTGAAATTGTTTCTCTCAAATTCACACTATTTGTGTTCAGTTTGTACTAGTTTGTTATTGTTAATTGCTCCTCGAACGGTTCATAGCGAAACACCGTACACTCCTGCAATCGCTGAAGCATCTCAGGAAGGTGAACAGGCCATTCAAGGTTTCCGAGTTCCGGAAGGAATGAGCGTCAGCCTGTTTGCAGCAGAACCATTATTGGCGAATCCAGTAGCGTTCTGTATTGATGAACAAGGACGTTTTTACGTTGCCGAGACATTTCGTCAAGGAAAAGGAGTCGAGGACAATCGCGGCCATATGACCTGGCTGCACGATGACCTGGCTCTCGAAACAGTCGAACAACGACTGAAAATGTTTCAGAAACATCTCAAAGAAGAAGTTAATCAATATGGCCTGGAACATGACCGTATCAGCTTGCTGGAAGATCGAAACCACGACGGAAAAGCGGATTATACCAGTGTTTTTGCTGATGGTTTCAATGGGATCCTGGATGGTACGGGAGCCGGTGTGCTGGCCCGAGGTGGTAACGTGTATTACACCTGTATTCCCCATCTCTGGAAACTAAGTGACACAGCCAACGAGGGTAAAGCGAGCCTACGGGAAAAGCTGAGCAGCGGTTATGGTGTACGTGTTGCCTTTCGTGGTCACGATTCGCATGGGTTGAAGATGGGGCCCGATGGCCGACTCTATTTCAGTATTGGCGACCGCGGATATAACATCAAAACCAAAGAAGGCAAACATTTGTTTCGACCAGATACGGGCGCCGTATTCCGTTGTAATCTAGATGGCAGCGAACTGGAAGAATTCGCGTATGGGTTGCGAAATCCACAGGAACTTGCGTTTGACGATTACGGTAATCTCTTCACAGGTGATAATAATTCAGACAGTGGAGATCAAGCCCGCTGGGTCTATGTCGTCGAAGGCGGTGATACAGGCTGGCGGATGTATTATCAGTACCTCAGCGATCGTGGACCGTTTAACCGAGAGAAGATCTGGCATCCGGCGCATGAGGGACAACCGGCTTATATGGTGCCGCCCATTATCAATCTGTCTGATGGTCCTTCTGGACTGGTTCATTATCCAGGTGTGGGACTTTCTGATCGTTACAAAAATCATTTCTTTCTGGCAGACTTCCGAGGCACTCCATCCCGTAGTGGTATTCGTTCCTTTGCCGTTAAGCCCAAGGGGGCTTCATTTGAATTGACTGATTCGCATGAGTTTATCTGGTCGATTCTGGCCACCGATGTCGATTTTGGCTATGACGGCAGTCTGTATATCAGCGACTGGGTTAACGGCTGGAACGGCCTCGGTAAGGGCCGCATTTACCGCTTTACTGATACTAAACACGTCAAGTCTGCCACTGCCGCAGGTTCCGTAGAACTCATGAAGACCGGTTTCTCAGAACGTTCTGTCGCGGAACTCGTCAAGCTGTTGGAACACCCTGATCAACGAATCCGCACCGAAGCTCAATTTGCTCTCGTCGATCGAAGTGCACTTGATGCCTTGCAAAATGTCGCATTAAACTCATCACACCAGTTAGCGCGGCTCCATGCCATCTGGGGCATCGGACAACTCGGTCGCAAAACGAGATCTGCTGTCTCGGGCATTCAAAGTCTACTTCATGATTCCGATAGTGAAGTACGCGCGCAAACAGCCAAAGTAACAGGTGAAGCAGACTGGGAGGCTGCTGCTCCTGCGCTCATTACGTCGTTATCAGATTCGAATGCCCGAGTCCAATATTTTGCGGCCGTTGCATTGGGAAATCTTCAAACAGAAGCGGCAATTCCTGCCCTGTTTGAAATGCTTAAGACAAATAACAACACCGACCCGATGCTTAGGCACGCAGCGATTCTAGCATTATCACGCATTGGCGATGCAGATTCATTAATTGCCGCTACAAAAAATGAATCGGCAGCGGTCCGCCTAGCAGCCGTTGTGGCACTCAGACGCCTGCAACGTAAAGAAGTGGGTTTGTTTTTACAGGATGCTGATCCGCTGGTCGTACTCGAAGCAGCCCGCGCGATTAATGATGAACCGATCCCCTCAGCCTTCTCTGATCTGGCGGCTGTTTCAATTCGTTCTGATATGTCCGACGCCTTGCTGCGACGAGTGATGAATGCGAACTTCCGATTGGGTACTAAGGACAGCGCACTTCAAGTGGCAAAAATCGCTGCTGATAATAATATGACCGAACCATTGCGACTGGAGGCAATTGAAGAATTGAATCAATGGAATGAACCTTCACCCTTAGATCGTGTGCTGGGACGCTGGCAACCACTTGAGCAACGAAAGCAGATCGAACTGGCTGGGATTATCGGTACGATTGTTCCCGATCTATTTCAAAGCTCAGAAAAAGTTAAAACAGCAAGTACCGGACTGGCAGCAAACTATGGCATCAAAGCAGCAGCCCCCCTGTTAGCAGAGATGGTCCTTGATAAGAAGCGTCCCGTTGAAGTGCGTGTAGCCTCTTTAGTCGCACTTAATAAACTCGACTATTCGAAAATTACCAACGTCGCGAAAACGGCAATCAAAGCTGCCAAACCTCAGTTGCGCGTGAGCGGCAGAAACGTTTTGGCTCAACATCGTCCTGATGAAGCCCTTCCCGTGCTGGAACAAGCGATCAAGAAAGGGCAAACCAGGGAAAAGCAGGGAGCGATACAGACACTGGCGACAATGAATTCACCTGCTGCCACTGAGATTTTGGTGCGTTGGATGCAACGACTCGTCAAACAGGAAGTTCCCTCTGAAATTCAATTAGATCTCTTGAAAGCGGCTGAGGAGAAGCAGTCGACTGAGCTAAAGCAATTGCGAGCAGAATTCGAAACAAATCGGCCGAAGGGTGATGCGATTTCCGGATATGTTGAGACACTGGCAGGTGGAAGCGCAGCACGCGGACGTGAGATCTTTTATGGCCGCAGTGATACTTCATGCCGACGTTGTCATAAGATTAATGACAATGGAGGAGAAGTCGGCCCTGATTTATCTTCGATTGGAATCGATAAAGACCGAAGATATCTGCTGGAGGCAATTGTAGCCCCGAATAAAGCAATCGCAAAAGGATTTGAAACTGCAGTCCTCGCGATGTTAGATGGTAAAGTGATCGTTGGTATTATTCGTAAGGAGACGGACAAAGAAATTGTACTCATGGACGCGAAAGGCACAATCAGTCGCGTGAACAAAGACGACATCGACGAGCGGGTCGCAGGGAAATCGGCGATGCCGGATGAGATTGTCAAACAACTCAGTAAGGACGACTTACGGGATCTGGTCGAATTTCTTTTTCAGCAAAAACAAAAAAAGAAAGGAACCGCAAAGAAACATGAGGGATAAGGGATCGATTGTATAATTGAAAAAATAATTATAGAATCGCCTCCTTGTTTTGAATATCGATGCTGGATAAAATAAGAAAACAACAAATAAGAGGAATACACCTCTGTCATGTTGATTCAAAATCGTGAGTTGACCCTACAAACACTAAACTGGGAACCCCCGAAATTCGGCTGCGTGTAAACCCGGTATACCCGGGAAACACAACCCGGATTATCAGGTTCCCACTTTGCAATCACGGGTTCTAATATACCCGCGTCTGAATCACTTGGCGGAGGTTTTTTTATGGGCTTGTTCGACCAACAGGAAGCCAGCAATCTGGAAAAAGCGAAACCGTTGGCTGCCCGCATGCGTCCCCAATCGCTGGAAGAATTCGCCGGCCAACAGCATTTCCTCGGTGAAGGCAAGCTCCTGCGAAGAATTCTGGCCGCAGACCGCATCGGTTCGCTTATCTTTTATGGTGCTCCGGGAACTGGAAAAACCTCTCTGGCCGAGTTAATCGCTCAGCAATCTCACCGCCGTTTTGAAGCGTTGAACGCCGCCTCTGCTGGAATTAAGGAAGTTCGTGCCGCGCTGGATCGAGCACGCGACGAACTGGCAACAGGTGGAAAGCAAACTATTTTGTTCATCGATGAGTTGCATCACTTTAGTAAAGTCCAACAGGATGTCCTGTTGCCTGATGTGGAAACGGGTATCGTTTCTTTAATCGGTGCGACGACGTCGAATCCATTTTTTTCGCTCGTTTCTGCTTTAATCAGCCGCAGTCAGATCTTTGAGTTTCAACCTTTGACTTCTGAAGACGTGCGACAGTTAATGGAACGCGCTCTAAACGATGAAAAACGGGGACTGGCCCGGTACAACGTGACAGTTGATCCGGAAGCGTTGGATTTTCTAATTGAAGTCTGTGATGGTGATGCGCGACGGTCTCTGAACGCGCTGGAAATTGGAGTGCTTTCGATCACTGGAAGCGAAAGAGTGTTCGATCTGGAGGTCGCTCAGGAATCGATTCAAAAAAAAGCCGTTCAATATGATCAGGACGGAGATGCACACTATGATTCTGCCAGTGCGTTGATCAAAAGCATGAGAGGCAGTGACCCGGATGCTGCCTTATACTGGTTAGCGCGTATGATTGAAGCGGGAGAAGACCCGCGGTTTCTTGCGCGCCGTATCGTTATCGCTGCGGCCGAGGATGTCGGTAATGCCGACCCAACCGCACTGATTCTGGCTACATCCGCTTTTGAAGCAGTCGAAAAGATCGGGATGCCCGAAGGTCGCATTTTACTCTCACAGGCAGTTACTTACATCGCAACTGCACCGAAATCAAATGCCTCTTATGTTGCCATTGATGAAGCCATTCATGATGTAAAAAACAAAGCATTAATCCCTGTTCCCATCTATTTGAAAGACAGCCACTACTCAGGCGCCAAGCAATTAGGGCATGGCGAAGGATATCAGTATGCGCATGATTCCGAACAGGGCTGGGTCGATCAGGATTATCTGGGGGTCGAAAAAGAGTACTACCGCCCGGTCGAAAGAGGGTTTGAAGCCACAATTCGTAAACGACTTGAAGTTTTCAAGCAAAGACGAAAAAAAACAGGAACGGATGATAACAACCGTTCCTGATCCCCCCTCTGACTCACATCAACCGCTCAGCACAACGGTTGCTGTTTCAAACCTACAATCGTGATCGCTTTGGCAACTTCCCGCTCTTGTAATAATCCTTCCAGGTTCGGCATGAAATCAACCGACATATACCATTGCATGAGTACATCAAACATCGGCTCAATTGCCTCTTCTTCAATCCCGAATTCTTCTTTCATGGGTGTCGCTTCTTCGGGAGGCATATCCTGAAATTGACTAATTAGTAAAAAGTCACCTTCATTCGATAAATTCAAATGTAAATTTCGAACTTCTGAAGACAGAAAATGATCAATGGCAATATGCACATCCAACGGTCCGCCTTCAAGGTAACGGCGTGCTTCCTCTGGTTGCTCATCTATAATACGAGCTGCAGATTCACATACGGCGTAGACCACACTCTCATCAACGAGATCACCTTCAATGCGTTCATTGGAAAGATGCTTGGCCCAGGTTACGGATAACAAATCCAATTGAACATGCGGAGGAACGCTTCGCAGAAAGGGTACTTCCGTCAGATAACCAAAGGATTCAAACGGATCATCTCCCACTTGCTTTGCCAGAGCAATTCGCTCCAGCGTATCCATAAATGCAATTCGGAAAGCAATGTAGCTCAGGAATGTCTGCGGCAAGATGTCTTTTGAAATGGTAAGCATGTTTTTAGTCGCTATGGCAAAAGTTGTGAATCTCAAAAAGTTCATGCAGGGAAAATGAAAATACGTCAAACACTGTCATGAAGTCAGTTACATATTGTTTGTGACAGATATCACTTTGCCAGAGAGGTATCCCAAACACAATAAAAAAGTTTTGAAAAAACCCTGAAATTTCAGGGATCGATTAAAGTGCATGAGTCTTGCTTAACACTGTAAAACAAGGCCTAAATTACTCACAAAAACATAGTTAGCGCAAATCACTTAATTAGCAATCTGTCACTGATTGTTATAACCGTTACAGCTCAACATCACTGGCACCAATTTTATGCATTGGCGCAATTTTGAATCTGCATCAAACAGTAATTCAGAAGTGTCATTAAGTCAGAAACGCAGCGCAGATCTCAAATTGTACCCAAAATACAAATTGCTATAACAGGCATTGACCAACTCATCCCACTTTGTAACCGCTTGGAATCAATAGTATTGAGAGACCAGTCATTTCAGACTCTTGCCTCAGCAATGAGAACAAGAGTCTGATTGTATCGATTTTGAATGCAGCTTGAGGTTTGACATCAAAGATCGAGTTGATTCAAGATCGAAATTTTTTAGGGAATTCAGAAAAAATGCTCATTGAGAAGAGCAATTTTTCTTACGAGATGTCCCACATACGTCTTAAACCTGACTCAGCCTTGTATCACATTCCGTCTGTTGAGCTGATAATGTTCCCTCGATTTCCTGAATTCGGAGAATTGCATCATTAAACGTTTCGAGGCAATTTCCATCAGCCACATTTTCAAAAATCCTTAAACGTTCCAATGTACGTTCCACATGTGGTTTCAAGCCTGTGAAGAACACGATCGCTCCCTGCTGATGGGCCTTTTCAACAATATCATCGAGTAAATAAGCCCCCGACATATCTACCATCGGGACACGGGCCATCCGGATTATCAGATATTTGTAATCAACTAATGCAGAAGAGGCGCGGTAGATCGTATCTGAGACACCAAAGAAAAGAGGACCTTCCAGGCGTAACTTGAGAACCTTTTTCTTGAGTTCTTCCGGCATAGGAACATCGCCGGGCAAGGGACGATTGACTTCATTGAGGTTCACCACATTCTGCTCATAAGCCTGCCCCAGTTCGTGCACGATACGCACGAAGGCAATTGTGATCCCGACCCCCATAGCTACCAGTAAATCAACCGAAATCGTAAGAATCAAGACGGCCCAGAAACAGATTGAGTCCATAAAAGGCATGCGGTGCAACACTGGCAACACGCGGTAATCGATGATGTCCATGCCCACTTTGAGTAAGATCCCCGCCAGACAGGCCATCGGAATAAAGCTGGCATAAGGTGCTAAACCAAGCATCAACGCCAAGAGCACAAGACCATGAACAATCGAAGCTAAGCCCGTTTTTCCTCCACACTTGATATTGGCAACCGTTCGCATGGTAGCAGTCGCAGTGGTCACGCCCCCCACAACTCCACAGGCCATATTAGCAATCCCCTGCCCAAAGATTTCACGGTCACTGTTATGCCGCTCATTCGTCATGTTATCTGCAACCAGACAAGTCAACAGGGAATCAAAAATACAAAGTCCGGCCAAAGCAAACGCACCACCTATCATATCGCCAAACCGAGAAAAATCAGGCCAGTATAAATGCGGCATACCAACGGGCATCGAGGAAATATACTCAATGTCATTGAAGTGAAAGAAATGTGCGATACTCGTGCCTACAATTAAGCCTAACAGGGGTGCCGGCAACCATTGTTTCTTAGTAATACGAGGCCAGAGCAAAATCGTAAAAAATGTGGCTAACGAAACAATCAATGCATGCGGTTTTTCATGCATGATATCATAGGGAATCTGCTTAATGGCTCCCATCACTGAGTTCGGCGTGGCAAAACCCAGCATAGGCCGAATTTCAAGCAGGATAATGATGACACCGATTCCACACATAAATCCAGAGACGACTGAGTAAGGTGTGTAATAGATGAAGCGGCCAATTTTCATTAATGCCAACGCGATACATACCAGACCGCTTAAAAAGACCATTGACATCGCAAATCCGATGTCAGGTTCTCCAGATACCAGTTTGGTGGCTGCAATAATTGCCGCCAGCTGAACCACTTTGGGTCCGGTAGGACCGCTGACCCCCGTATGGGAGCCTCCAAATAACCCAACGAGGATCCCTCCACAAATTGCAGCCCACATGCCGGCTTCAGCCCCTAAACCAGAGGCAACACCAAATGCCAATGCCAGCGGCATTGCGATCACTGCAACCGTAATACCAGACAGAATATCGTTCGGCACATTCGTATGCATGATTTTGATGTTATGCCAGGGATTAAATTCACCGAGATAACGTTTTAGATTAAACTTTGTTTGGATTGAATTATTTTGTGACATGAAAGTCATCCATATATTAATGAGTCTGTAAATAGATCTCAGATAAGAAAAGAAGAAGACAATGCTCACGAGAAGTCAGCGCAATTATTGGGTAGAACTACGATTAGTAATCAAAGCCAGATCTGCAATGATCGAAAACCGTGTCTAAAAAAGCGCAGCAGAAAAATCAGTGAGCACTAAAAGCGGCTGAATGCTGGGAAAAACAAGCATTCCTTAGCAGGTGACAGGAGGTCCCCGGGAATCACGCCTTTCATAACGATCCGATTCTTTGCAACTGAAAACAGCATTTTGAATTCGGGGATTCGTTAGCGAAATCTCTGTCGAGAATTTGAGATCCTGGATCAGAGTCTCTTCTTCACCAGAGTCTTCACTTTCTTCCAGCTCCAACTCAGAATAGAGCCAATCTGGATTCGACTCAGGAAACTCAACGAGAATCGGCCCGCCCAGTAGAAAAGCCATGTCCAGCATAAACACTGTACAAAAGGCGAATAACAATGATTGGCGGGCATATTGAAACATGTCTGGATACTATTTTCCGTTTATTGCTTTGTCAATGATGGGTTTATGACCTAACTTAAAAGTGTGAGGTCTGTTTCGTTCATTTGGATGTCAGATCTTCTAAGTTCTTTCTAAGTCATCACTAAATCATATTTTCCTTGCTCACCAGCATTCACATTGGTTTGCTGTCATGTGAGAATATGAGTAGCATCAACAGAATATGTCATATATTAAAAGATGGACTGATAGGAAGATCTTACCGTTTAGAGCAATCTAACATGTTAAAAATTATTTAAAGCATGTTTGCCTACCTAACTTCTTGAAATCACTCATATTTAGATATCATACGGGGCCACAGGTCCTGGATCTCGAAAGCTTGAGGATCTGATGAATATTTTAAATTGTCGTAGTTTGATACGTTTCTCTCTGATCATCGCAATCGTGACCTGTTGCATCCATTTAAGTCAACAAGATGCACCTGCGCAATCAATGAAACAGGAATTATGTGATTGCTCTCCCGAACTCACCTTGTTGTTACGTGTTAACGATGTCAGACGAACCGCAACACTGATTACTAAAGCAGGTGGCAAAGTTGTCTACGATCCCAATCTGGGTATCGGAAACGACATTCCCTTTCTGGTTGTGAACCTTCCGCCAAGTAAACTGAACGATAAAAAATTCATCGATTCACTCAAACTTCCTTCAGGTGTGATGGAAGAAATTATACCGGAAAAAATTGTTCCTCAGGCGGAACCGGAAGTAACAGGCACAAAAGTCACTGAACTAAAAGCTGCTCCGGAAGCAGATTTTGACTCACTATATGTTCCACTGGATGACATCAAAATTCCAGCGCTGAGAAAACGTGTCGCCGGCAAAGGTCTGGGTGAAGGTACCATTGTCGCGATTATCGATACAGGCATTGATACCACTCATCCTGTATTTCAGGATCGTGTCATTTTCTGGAACGATGCCACACGTGAGGGCCGTATGAAATTAACCCGTCTGCGTCAACTGGATGGAAAAATTGAAATTGAGCCCCGTAAATTCATCGCCCTTCCGGAGACAATTAAAGAGAACGACTATGTTTTCTTTGGTTATATTGATGAGAAAAAGCTTGGATTTCAGCAAGGAGATATTTGGACCACCCTCGGTAAAGAAGGTGTCGATATCAATCGAAATGGAACCAAAGACGATAAATTAATGGTCGTCGTTGGCTCAATCCCCAATCCGGTCTTCAAGAAAGAAGCAGAGAAGAAGGAAGAAGAAAAGAAAAAGGCAAGTACAGAGAAAAAAGAGACCGACAAAGACGCGCCGTTGGTTGCTAAAAAACCGGATCTCGAAAAACGAGATCTGCCCAAAGAATACACACTGGCTTTCGTTGATGTCGACATGGATGGCAAATTCAGCAAAGAGGAAGCCAAGACACCAATCATCGATTTCAATACCGCACGGAAAATGCAAAGAGACGGTCTGAAAGTTCCTTATCAAACGATGCTGGAATTTCCTTCTCGAACCAAACGCATCGCTTATCCCTTGTTATTCCGCCCTGATGCAAAAAAACAAGTCACAGAAATCACGATTGCCTTCGATCAACAGTCGCATGGCACACACGTCGCTGGGATCGTTGCCGGTAGTGGAGTACAAATTGAAGGCGCTGCCCCCAAAGCGGAACTGATGTCTATTAAGGTCTGTTCGGGACGCAGCTGTACCGATCAGGCGATTATTCGTGGTATCATCGCGGCCTTCTTTAATCCCGAAGGTTATGTCCCCGATGTTGTAAATATCTCTCTGGGAAGTCACGAAGGTTATCTTAAACGACCGTTGAGTATCCTCATTCAGGATTTATCAGCAAAGTTCGGCACAACATTTTTCGTATCCGCATCGAATGATGGTCCGGGTTATCGAACGATCAACGGCCTGGCAGGCTCCAGCCCCGCTGTGTTTGTGGGTGCTCATGTTTCTGCCAACACATTAAGAGAACATTATCGTCTGGCGGAGGGAGTGAATGCTCCCGAACACGGCTTACTTTACTTTTCCTCATTAGGCCCGTCTTACACAGGAGAAATGCGTCCGAATGTGGTTGCCCCTGGTTCTGCGCTTTCATCGACCCCTTTGAATTCAGATGGATCGAGTATGTTTAATGGAACCAGTATGTCCTCCCCCATTGCCGCTGGTGCAGCCGCGGCCATGTTATCATTGGTTAAAGCGGATAAAGCATATGAAAAAGTGCTGGAGCGACAAAAACAAAAAATCCAGGCCATTCGAAAGAAATCGTCAGACAGTAAATACTCACTCACATCATTGGCCTTGAGCATGCGACTCGCTTTAGAAAATTCAGCGATGCGTATGAAAGGATTTACCTATGCCCAACAGGGGGCGGGTCTCATAGACATCGACAAAGCCTATCCAGAATTCCTGAGGCTGGCCAATTTAACGGTGAATCCCAAAACACAAACTGCAGAATTCAGTATCAATCGCTATTCGAAATTTAATCGACTTTATGACCGATCCAATAACATTGCCGCTCACAAAAAAGTCGACCTGGATCTGAATATCGATGGTGAAGTTTCTGATCGTGGAAGCCTGTTACTAAAGAATACACCTGCCATTGTGAAACTGGAAAAAGTGGAAATTCAAAACAGTGATGGCACTGTGACTACTCTGGATGTAAACGGGAATAAAGAAAAAATTCCTTTTTCTATTGCTTTGCCAGGTAAAGAAGAAGCACAGGGAAATCAGATCTCTCTTGTGCTCTCGAACAGCAGTAAATCCTATTTTTATAGTACTCGTAAACGTGAGTTAATGGAAACCGGGAAAACTTATCTAGCTTATTATACGGTTTCACAGCATGGCGAACGGGAATTCAGTTTCCTGGACGTCGTTCATAAGCCTATTGAATTATCTGATCTTCAAACAGAAGTGAATCTTCCTGGTATCGCTCTGCGAGATTCTGACCGTGTTGCCGCGTTTGTGGTACCACAGCAAACAATCTCAGCCGGTGCTTATCACCGTTATCCGATTGCCATCACACGACGCGATAGCAGTCTGTCTGTCATGCTCGGATTTGAAGCGCAAAGTTCAGGACGTTTGTTGGTCAGTGTGTTTAATCCGGATGGCAAAGAAATTGGCTATCGCGTGATTCAGCAAACAGCACAGCTGGGAGGCGACAGGTCAAATGCCAGTCTGACTGTGAAAACAAAAGAAGAGGGGATCCATGAAGTTGTCGTCAGTACCTACAGTGGTAACTGGCTCAATGAGTCCAAGTATGACCTTCTGATTGAAGCCCAACGCTTCAATGCTTCAAACGATAAACTCGCGATTTCGACTGTTGATTCCGGGAGAGAATCTGAGAAGCTGGTTACGTTCTTAAACTCCTCAGGGCAAGTGCGAAGTATGAGTGCCAGTCTGGGGGGACTGACACGGGTGGTACCGCAGGAGAAATTCCCGATTCTGGCCAATTATCGCACCTTCCGCAAACTTGATATACCTTACTGGCGACCGGAAAGTGGAGAATCTAAAACAACCAGTGTGCGGCTGACATTTCCACCCGATGATAAAAAATACAAAGGTTTTAGCGGGCGTATTGATCATCGCCTGTATAAAAAAGGTCCCGATGGCAAAATGGTTCAAGCTTATAAGGGATCGTTCGCAGGTCGCGGAAAATCGTTTAATAACATTCCTCGGCCAGAACCTGGTAAACCTTATGAAACACTGTATGCGGCGGTCGATACTTTCTTTACAGTCCCCTTTGACGAAGGTTTGAAGCAGAGCCAAGGGACGATCACGCTCGATGCTTACTTCCCGGGAATTCCTGTAAAGATGGAAGGCGCGTTCCAACTCAGCATTCTACCCGTTGGCAGACCGGATGTTTACATCCTGAAGATCAAAGCTCCCAAAAAGTTGATTGATGCCTCGGCTGCGAAAACATCTCACAGCAGTCCCTCACAGGCGACTCTGGAAATCCCCACAAAAATTGGTGGTGTGTCGAAAATCAAAGTCACGCTTCCTGTGACAGTGACTCCAGATGTGAAATCAACCCTGGCAAAACAACTCATTCGCTCGAGCATCAGTATTTCCACCAGTGATTCCAGAATTTCCGATTCGATCCCGATTGAAATTTCACAATAGGCCTTGATGTAGAAGTGAGATCTTTGATGTTAGATCAGCCTCCGCGAACTGGCTCATTGAAAACAATTACCTTTGAAGTGCAACAAAGTCACGCGATTACTTTCACTCACGAATCAGAGATTTCGGTCTTATCAACGCCGTCTCTGATTTGGTTTCTGGAGCAAGCCGCGTTACAATTTCTGGAACCATGGCTTGATGATCAGTCTCTGAGTGTTGGAACTCATGTGGATGTGGAGCACTTGGCTCCGACTCCCATTGGCGCCACTGTAAGTTGCACGGCCAGACTCATCTATCAGGATGCCCCCGTGTATCGCTTCAATGTTGAAGCATATGCAGGTCAGGAAAAGATCGCGAAGGGAGTTCATTCACGACGTATCATCAAAGCCAGCCAGTTAGTCAAACGCTTAAAAACAACCAACTAGACTTCTACTGAGAGGGTAATGAAATGATTTTTGTCATTGCGAATATTGAATTAGCAGAAGGAAAACAGGCTGCCTTTTTGGAAGCCTTTCGTCAATTAGTCCCACAGGTCCTGGCTGAAGAAGGCTGCATTGAATATGGGCCAGCCGTCGACGAAGATACAGATATCCCCATCCAAGCCAAGAATGGCGATCAGATTGTTACGGTCATGGAAAAGTGGGAAAGTGTGGAGACACTCAAAGCACATCTCGCCGCACCGCATATGCAGGCTTATCGGGAGCAGGTTGCTGATCTGGTGAAAGGAACTACGATCAAAATCCTGAAGCCTGCCTGAATGGCCGTTAAGGTTTGGGAGCCACTAAGGGCTGTTCGTCTTGCTCAGGTTCAGACTGTCCGGCGGGGACGTCTGGCTGAAGCGGGATCAACTCACCAGTGATCTGATAGAGATAGAAGCGAACGATTGGTCGATAAGGACTGTCTGACTGTTCTTCGATGATTTCGCGTAAAATTGTAACGGCATCTTCAGGTTGCCCTGTTTCGATTTTACACTTGGCAAGGTTCAGCTTAAGCGGCGCTTGCTGCTGAGAAAGCCCGTATAGGTAGTTCATAATCGAAACAGCATGCTGAGTCGGCCAAAAGCTATTGGAAGCAGGCTGAATCAAAGGCAGAGTTTGCAGTAAACCAGCGACCCGTGCTTCTTCTTGCGTTCTAATTTCCTGTAGCCACAAATCGAAGCAGGTCCGATAGTTTCCATTTCCCAAATTGGTAAATGCGGCCTGTGCACGCCAGGGAATTCGAGGATCTTTTTGTGCAAGACTTTCCAGTTGTGCCATTTGAGAATGTGCTTCTTCAGGTTGTCCCACTTCCATCAGAATGCTTGCTTTCAAGTTTTGTGCAAGTGGGTTTTGTGCAACATAAACGGGATCATCCAGATGACGCTTCGCCAATAATACAAATCCATTCTGGTAAGCCTGACTGGCCAATTGTAGACGGTCTGTACCTTCCGCAAGCAGCTTCTCTTGTTCCTGCGTAATCAGGTCGATCTGAGTTTTGAGTTTTTCCAGATGATCGGTATAAGCCCGGAGCCGCGCGAAATCATCGTCTGTGAATTGTTCCTGTCCATCTATCATATCGAGGTACGTTTTTAATTCATGATGTGCCAGATCGATCTTCCCCATGTTTGAATAGAGGTCAAACAGGAAGAGATGCGTCGGAGCAAAATCAGGATCAATAATCAATGACTGATGATAGGCATGCAAGATTTGAAAATAACGCATGCGGTCAATTCTCACCGCTTGTCTCTGCTGATTTCGAGCTACCGGAGGTGCCATTAACTGTGATTCGAGACTTGCCAGATATCCGTAAGCGCTACCGAGTATTCGATAAGCTTCGGCACTATTGGGGTTTTCGATCAAACCCTGGTTCGCCAATTGAATCGCAAGAATGGCAAAGCTTGATGCCATTTCATGGTTATTGCCCGTCAGTGACATGAGACCCAGGTAATGACGGGCCGTTTGAACATCATTCTCCACAGTATGTGTTTGTGGCAAAAAATAACGGCTGTAGAACGATTTTGGCCGCGCCCAGTCAGGCCGCAAGTCCGGGAAGTCTTTTTGATCGCGAAATGCTCGTTGTTTGAAATCAAATGGATGGTCAGCCAGGAAGGCTTCCACATTTTTGTCATTCGTATCTGTGCGATAAAAGACGGCTGTGACAGCATTCAAATCAATTAACTGCCAATCGTCCCGATTCGCGAGTAAATCATAAAACGTACGGTAATCAGGATTCATACCTGATAAGCGCGGAATAACATGAGTAACCTCAAATTGATCGAAGGTCTTTTTCCACACCTCCGAATTTCCACTTCCCGGTTGTCCTTCACGTTGAACTCGCAATGCCCGCCGTGTTTTATCATGCAAATCGATCAGGTCATTTTCGCCCGTTCCTGCAAATAAAGAGATACGATTATCGATGAATGACTTCTGACCCAGCCAGATTAAAATATCACCTTGCCCCAACACAAAATGAAACGGTCGATCATCTAAAGAATCAGCGAGAGCACTGCGATAACCCTCGATGGATCGGTTGAGTGCAGGGCTGAATCCCATACCGACTGCATGCCGCACTGAAGCCTGCCCTTGAAATCGACCGCTGACCACAAAATAGGCCAGTGCAAAAAACGTCAGTACTGTTAAGGCACGTCCGCCTCGCGAAAACAAAAGCTCGGATGTTTCCACGCTATAAGTCTGGCGAAAATTATCTCGATACCAGACTTGAAAATTCATATTCGCAAAGATGGCACAGATAACACTCGTCACCACGAGCTCATGGCTGGCCAGAATCGACATTCCACAAAACCCGACAAATACAAACAATTGCCCCCAGCTCATCTTCGCCTGATTGAGTATAAAGCTGACAAAGGTAAGTAAGATCAAAATAAAAGCAGCAACGGTATAGTGATTAAGAGACTGCCAGAACATCGGAGATGTCATTGAGAAATAACCAAGCTCTTCCGGCCGTAGGGTACCCGCAAACATGGAGCGCAGAATGGGATAATCAACGGTGTAATATGTTATCCCTGCTGTCAGTGAATGCCAGCCTGTTGGATTCAGCAATGTGGCAACCAGACTGCCCCCGAAGACCATCCACAAAGCTTGATAATCGGTGTCATCATTTAAGACAGACCGATTCATTATCGTCGCAACAGTCTCTCCCAAGACGTATAGCAGCAGTAACAGGACCCCGAGAAAGACGCGAGAATCAAAATTGGCCCACACTAAAAAAAGTGGAACCAAAGTCCAGAGAGCACGAGAGGAATTTTGTTCCTGCCAGGACTGCAGGCAACGTAATGTAAGCACCACACCCAGAATTGTAATGATTTCCGGAGTGACTGTGAGCTGAGGAAAACAGGCAATCAATGCCAGCACAGCGAGAATGGAACCCCACCAGGTGGAAATCTCCCGCTGACAAAGATGCACAATGACATAAAAAGTGATGCCCAGTAAAAGAATCTTAAACAAACTCAAACCAGTATCGCCTAAAACGCCATACACACCGGAAAGCGTTAAATCGAACAACCAGGAATTGTTATTCCAGGGGCGATCCATAGCGGTATATGAAAACACGTCGGTTGCAGGAGGCCAGAATCCATGGCTGACTAAATATTGCCCTGTTTTGACGTGCACCAGAGTCTGTGTTTCTGAAATAATCGTGGCGGCAAATAAACAAGCCAATAAAATGGCAGCCCAACGCAACATAAAATCGCCACGGATTGCCTCATCTTCAACCAGTTCAGGTGTTAATGGCTCCCACTCTGGAAGCCCTTCGTCGCTCTCAGATGTTTGCTCTGTTCCAGAATCTGGCTGGCCTGCAACGGTTTCCTGTTTTTCATTTGCCTCTTCAGGAATGGAATTTTCTTCAGAGGTTGACTCAGTCGGATCGGTAGTGTTGTCTTCAGGCAAATCTTTGTCTGGATTATCGTTCACGGATATACTCTGGATCTGAAACAGGAATGGAAGATGAGAGAACAACACATGGAGTCTAATTTTGGCCGGTCTCACTACAAGTTGTCCAGCCAAAACCAGTAATAATCAGGATCTACTTAAGATCAATCTAATCCTCTGAGAATGATCAATTTAAACAAACTCTCCCTGCCTCTTTTACGAGATCCACAGAGACACTGTTTGTTCCAAATGGGAAAAATTACCCAATCTTCTCTTTTCCAACCCAGGATTGAAGGACTTCTGGCACCAGAATCGTACCATCTGCCTGCTGATTGTTCTCTAGAACGGCAATAATCGCCCGCGCAATCGAAACCGCAGTACCGTTCAGAGTATGCACAAATTCGGTCCCTTTCTTAGCACTGGATTTACAACGAGTCGCCAATCGCCGAGACTGGTAATCCGTGCAGTTAGAAGCCGAAGTGACCTCGCCGTATGCACCTTGTTCGCCTCGACCAGGCATCCAGGCTTCCAAGTCGTATTTTCGGTAAGCGGGTGCTCCGAGGTCTCCCGTGCAAGTATCTACCACACGATAGTGCAATCCCAATCCCTGAAAGATTTCTTCTTCAATTCGCACAATCTCTTCATGCATCGCATCTGAAGCGGCATTCGTGGGTTCTGTGAACGCAAACATTTCGACTTTAGAAAATTGATGGACGCGATAGATACCGCGTGTGGCTTTACCGTGTGCCCCCGCCTCGGTTCGGAAGCAGTGAGAGAGCCCCGCAATTTTACGTGGCAGACTCTCGCGATCCAGAATCTGATCTTTGAGAGATCCCCCCAGAGTAATTTCCGCTGTTGCCACAAGACTGAGATCAGTGTTCTCTACCGAATAGATTTGTGTCTCGTCTCCTCGGGGATTAAAGCCAATCCCTTCCAGAATCTCTTTGCGTGCCAGATCAGGAGTACTATGGAGTATAAATCCTTCTTGTACGAGCTTCTGCATGGCGTATTGACAAAGCGCCATCTCCAGTAAAACCGCTTCATTCTTCAGGTAATAAAATCCGTGTCCGGCGACGCGCGTACCCGCTTCGAAATCAATCAGGTCATGTTTTTCTGCCAGTTGTACGTGATCCAATGGCTCAAAATCGAATACAGGCTTCTCACCCCACATGCGAACGACTGTGTTTGCTTTATCTTCCTTGCCAACAGGCACATCCGGATGAGCCAGATTGGGTACCCGTGCCTGTTCCACCTTCAACATTGATTCTACTTCACGAAGTTCGATGTCAATCGCAGACACTTGCTCGCGCAATTCTTTGCCCTGGGCAATCAAGGACTGTTTCGCTTCGTTATCGGCAGCTTTAGGAATTTGAGACGAAATCGACTTCTGCTCCTGGCGAACTTGATCTCCTTGAACAATCAGTTCACGCCGTCGCTGATCCAGCTTTGTGAGTTGTTGCAGATCGACTTCAATTCCACGATTGCGACAATTCTCAAGAATTGCTTCCTGATTCTCGCAAATAAACTGCAAATCCAACATAAGTAATCAATTGCTCCGTGATGTGATCGGTAAATTATGATGTTTCGGCTTCAGTCCGAGATATTTGAGCACGCATCATATCCAAAGACAAATTTAATGTCCAAGGGTAACGGTTTTTCAGTCTAAAAAATGGAGATTCCATCTGATTTCATGTAAATATGCCTTTCGCTTCAGTCAGGGCTCGCTTTTCTTAGATGCATCATAGACGATTTTTCCATCTACCAGCGTCAAAAGAGGTTTGATGTGCTTGATTTCGTTTTCTGGGCACTTCAGATAATCGCGATCTAGTACCACTAAATCTGCAAACTTGCCGGGTTCAAGCGTGCCTTTCACCTTTTCTTCAAAACTGATGTAGGCAGCGTCACTGGTCATACAACGTAGTGCCTGCTCACGAGTCAATTTCTGATATGGTCCATAGACATTCCCCTGAATGTCTTTTCGACTAACGGCAATGTAGAGTGCCAAAAACGGATTGAAGGCGTTCATCGAATGATCAGGATCAAACCCATTCATATGATCGCTGTTGATGGCAATGGGAACGCCTCCATCGACAAACGTTTTTAGTCCCATAAACCGATCGACCCAATCAGGACCATAGATCTGATTGATCGCATCGGCATCACGATAGAACAAATAAGTTTGAGTATCATAACATACGCCAAGTTGCTTGGAGCGCTTCACTGATTTCTTAGTGGGAAAATAAGCATGTGTGATACAAAACCGTCGTCCCTTCATCGGCAATCTTTGATTCACATTCTCCAGTGCTGACAGAATTTCATTGACACTCCCATCCCCAGTCGCATGACAGCACATCTGCCAGCCAAGCTTTTGTGCCTCCTCAAATACTGTTTCCATCAATTCACGCGAGTAAAACAAATCTCCTCGGTAGTTGGCATCCTGAAGCTTGTAAAACTGCCTTCGCTTTTCACCATAGGGCTCTGAAAGACGTGTATTTCCCCAATGAATCCCACCATCAACGGATATTTTTAACGGTCCGACACGAACCCAGTCATCTCCATCACCGGTTACCAGCCCCAGTTTTTCAGTAAACTCTTTAACAGCCGTCGCACTTCGAAGTTGCTGGCGAATCGTCATTGTCATCCGCACTGTCAATTCTTTCTGCTGATTCATCAATTCGTATTCACGATATTCGGCGACTCCGGATCCTCTTTCCAAAATACTGGTAATGCCCACCGAATTATAAATCGCGTGCAGTCGCTTCAACGCCTCACGGACATTTTCTGTGGGGACTGCTTGCTGAGGTATCAATTTTCGTAACGCGGCTCCTGCCCCTTCGAGCATCAGAGGCTTGCCAGCCTGATCAAAAAGAATTCGAACGTTCGCCAGTCTATCTTGATCGTTGTGAATCCCCAACGTTTGAAAACCCAACGTATTCAAAACATCTTTGCGCGCCACTGTCAGCCGAATGGGATGTGTCTTGCAAGCTTCATCTAATTCTTCGGGAGTGGGGTGGCGTCGTTCCTTTAAACGTGTAATATCCGTGCGCGGTACAACAATCCAACGTCCTTGCGGAACTTCTTTCGCTTTCGCTCGAATCCAGTTCTGAATTTCTGCGATGGAATTCAGTTCCTGGTGTGGTTGTAACAATTCGCCACGGGCAGCACGGTAGGCATGCACATGGGACTCAATTAAGCCCGGTATGACGGTTTTCCCATCTAGGGAAATCACGTTGGTTTGCTCTCCTTTCAATTGCATCACATCTGCATCACTTCCGACTGTCAGAATTCTTCCCCCACGAATGGCAATCGCCTGAGTGATCCGGGATTGATCATCAAGCGTAATCACTTTACCGTTTTTAAGAATCACCGAAGCCGTTTCCGCAGGGAGTTCACTGACGATCCCACAAAAAAATAAAACGATACCAACAGAACAATCGAACTTTCTGATTTGAGCAAACATATCCAGTCCAGTGATATTTTATGTGAGAATCAAAGTTAAATAAGAGAATGTCATCTTTATCTGCCAACATCCAACATCGAATTAATTCAGCCTTCAAGTTTCAGCGTGCGGTTGGTAACAGACTTCGATACGCTTCCAGTGCTTTCCGATATTCATTAACACAGGTCTCATTTGTGACACCTTGATTCCGTGCGATTTCTTCTTCCATACGGCGAATCAAATATTGCACCGCGGGACGCTTCGGACGAACGGGCTGGCTTGGAACGTCAAAATAAACAGGAGCAGTATGGGCAAAGCGAACTCGTCCTTTTTCGTACTCTGAAAAACAACGTAGTGCCACCCACGCAGAACCTTCCAAATTCAACTTGAGATCAATGGGAGAATGCAGACCGCCTGTTTCTGTTTTTCGATTTTGTGGTTTGATTGTTTCCGAGACCTCACCGTTGACAATCACTTCGATTTTAGAAATCGGCTTCCAATACCGAGCCGCTCCCTGTAGATGGCACTCATAATTCGCTTCCGCAGGCCTTTGATACGTTTTACCTAAGTCAGCTTGATTGGCTTGAACGGTCAACATGGGACCTGTCGAAACAAAACTATGTCCCGCATCGAGACCGGACATCCATTTTTCGTAACTGAAACCATCTGGCAAATGAACGTAAACACGCCCAAATCCCAAAGGGACAGGATGCACACCTGAAGCAGTCCCCGCCGTCGGTCGCATACGAAACCCACAATTCAACATGGTATAATACATTTGAAAACCATAGTGCATCCAACCGTTTTCCGTAAAACCCTTGCCATCCATTTCAATGTCTAAATGCGTAGGTCGTGGCTTGACTATGAAGTTTTTGAAATAAAAGTCTGTTTTCCAGATATGATTGTTACTCAACTCAAATAGATCCACATCCATCACCGGAACCAACATCAATGACCATGGCCACGAATGTTTATCCAAATCGAGCAATGCGCCCTGCTTGTGAGCGGTTTTTGCAATCGGTCCCACAGGAGGCGCCCCCATAGGGAGAACCGCTTTTTGATTCAAAACAAAAACAGCTCCCAAAACATGGCGTTTCTTTCCGACTAACGTGATTTCATACTCCGTGTTCAGCGGATAATAAACGTGAGTTGGGTCTACCTGGACTGGTACAGCGCTCACAGCATCCTGATCGGTATTCAAGTTACCGCGGGAAGGAGGTTGATCTGCAATC
Source organism: Gimesia aquarii (assembly GCF_007748195.1). NCBI lineage: Bacteria > Pseudomonadati > Planctomycetota > Planctomycetia > Planctomycetales > Planctomycetaceae > Gimesia > Gimesia aquarii. Next base: position 1,660,015 of record NZ_CP037920.1, on the reverse strand, counting down.
GAGACCCAGTTGGTCAACGGCAAGGCCACGTTTAAGTCTTCCGCCAACATGACATTGGGTAGTTCTTTAACCAACCGATGCACATGAGTGTCGCCTGAATACCAACCCTGGCTAGCCATATCAATCCAGCGTTTTAATGACAGTGTGATCTGCTGAGGCTGGTCTTTGATCTGAATCGTTTGCTTGGCGGGAATATATTCTTTACCACGATAGGCAGAAATTTGATATTCACCCGGTGGTAGTTCCACTTGAAATGGGTGAGCCGACAGTGTGACATGCCGTTCAATACTGGTGGCCCCGCGCTGTTTCTCGTACTTGATCGCAGATCCCACTTTTACTGCACTTTCCGCAAAATGGAATGTACCTGCCGAGGACTGAATCGAAAGCCGCGCGGGAATGATCTTCCCTGTGCTGGAATCAATGATTTTCCCTTTCAACGTTGCTGCGCTAAGAGACGCAGTGAAAATGAAAGAGAGAGAAAGAAGGAGCGCAAATCGAAACATGAAAACATTCTCCTGCAATAGTAAGAAGGGCTGTCATAAATCTCACCCTTTAGCCTACACGTAGAAGAACTATTTCCATAGTCAAACGGCATAAATTGAGCGTGCCGTCTGATATTCTCTATTCAGGTAACGGTAGCATCTCACCATGAATCGGTCGATAGCTTTTAACCTGATAGCGATCGTACTCATAGCGTCGATAACGCCCCGTTGATAACCGAGCATCACAGTGTTTGCCGCGATACTGGTGATAAGAATAACGGGGCCAAGGATACGTGCTGCCTAGATATTGGCGTCCACGGCTCTCTTCTTCACATAATTCACAAAAAGAAAGGAATAAGCGACCACCGCCGGCCTGAGCAGATTGGCTTACAAAATTGGGGCCAAAGATGCCCAGAAAGAGGGCAAACGCAATTGTTCTTAGTTGGAATCCCTTCATCGTACTCTCCATTCCTGTTTTTGTCTGATGGTGTGAGAGAACCACACTTACCCACCATCATCGGCTCAAAAGAACCTCGGTAATGAGAGTCGACTTCTCCTGTATTGAATCCATTTGGAATTCTAAGTCAGATTGTAAGGATTATTCCAGCCCTGCCAGTTATACCTGTCTCTCAGGCAAGCCCACGCGCTTTTTTCTTGTACGCAATAATATCATCAAGAATGGCATCCAGCTTTACATGTGGCTTACGTCCCAGAGTGGAAGTCAGGCGGCCTAAATCAGGAACCCGACGCTGAACATCCTCGAAGTCTTCATTATACGCTTGATTATAAGGTAGATAATCGATTTTCACTTCAGGATTGACTTTTGCGATAATCGCTTCCGCCAACCCACGAATCGATACCGGCTCATCACTGCCAATGTTATAAACATGTCCTTGCGCGGCATCCAGATTGGTTAGATCGATCACACAACCAACGATTTCATCAACGTGACCGAAACAGCGGACCTGGCTTCCATCATCAAAGACCACCACCGGTCCACCATCCAGAGCCTGATCAATAAATCGTGGAATAACCATCCCATACTGTCCTACCTGACGTGGTCCGACGACATTAAAGAAGCGGCCAATTCTTACATCCAGGCCATATTTCTGATGATATGCAAGCGCGAGGAATTCATCGATGGCTTTCGACGCACCGTAAGCCCACCTTGGCCTTGTGGTTGGCCCAAAATGGAGGTCGTCTTCTTCAGTCCAGCGTTCTTTAGGGTTTTTCCCATACACTTCACTTGTGGATGCCAGGAAAAATTTTTGCCCCCCCTGGACCGCGTGTCGTAATAAAACTTCGGTCGGATAGATATTGGTTTCAATGGTACGTACAGGATTATCCGCTACCAGTTTCACACCCACCGCGGCCGCCATGTGATAGATCGTATCGATCCCCTGCACCATCTCGGCCATCAAAACCGGATCGGTAATAGAACCAGTACGAAAGGTGAAATGGGGATGGTCAATGATCCCGTCCAGATTTTGTAAAAATCCGGTTGAAAGGTCATCCACAGCAGTAACCTGTTGACCTTGCTGAATTAATTGTTCACAAAGGTGACTACCAATAAATCCTGCACCACCGGTGACCAGGCAATGAGACATAAATCAAATCTCTCTCACAGAAAGGAAAAATCACGTAAAAACCGCAAAAACGCCAAAATTGCTCGAATGTCGATGAAGGCTTAAAACAGTTTACACGCTAGAGTTGCATTTCGCTACGAACCTGCAATAATACCAGAGTGTCACCTAGAATGACGCGAGCAATTCTCAAAAATTGTCGAATTCAATCTAATTCTCGGGCGATTAGCTCAGTTGGCTAGAGCGCCACGTTTACACCGTGGATGTCGGGGGTTCGAGTCCCTCATCGCCCATTTCTTTTCTTTATTTCTATACGTATGCTCAATTTCTTTGCGCATCACTAGCTCTCTCCCTCAATCAGAAGCATCATCTGTTTTTCATAATTTTGTGATTAAAAAACAGCTTTAAACGAAAGACTTTACTGATGGATGAAGAATCTGAATCACTGAAAGATGCGAGCCATCTTTATGAAGTCGAACGCACTCAATATCATGCTGAGCGGCCTGGGTTTCGAATCATTGAATTGCAAATTTCGCCCACACAAAGCGTGCCCTGGCATTTTCATAATCATATCCAGGATGCATTTTATGTCATTGATGGTACCCTCAAAATATTTTTGCAGGATCCCAAAGAGGAAGTGATCCTCGCTCCCGGTAATACTTACTCGGTTCGGCCACACCGCCCACATCTGGTGACAAATGCAGGAAAGGCTTCTGCAACCTTTCTTGTGCTTCAGGGCATTGGTGAGTATGACTTTGTTCCTCTTGGTTCGAACGGGGAATGAAAGTCGTTTCTCGAATTTTTGAGTTGCAAACATTTATGCGGAGCGCCTGCAAAGATACGTTCCCAGAACACCACCCTCAATTGATTTAGAGTCAATCGTAAAGCCGGAACGCTTTAAGAGCCCCTCCATCACCCAGTCATAGGTCGAGAACTCTTCCCTGAAATGTGCTTCTGCATCTTCACGCATAAAATCTCCGCCTACAGCTGCCTGATGTTCGATAAGTGCTTTAATATTCTCCGTTGCATTCGTTTCTTCCAGAATGACGTCATTGATATAAAGTTTGCCGTTGGGTGACAGCATATTGTGTACACGTTTCAACGCGACCCCTTTCCAGAAATCTGGTAAATGATGTAGTGCAAGAGTCGTCGCAACCGCTTGCACAGGTAACTCGCGGTGCTCGTAGGTAAGGAAACCTGCGTGGTGATACTCAATATTTGAAACTCCGGCACGAGACGTTTTCTCTCTTGATATGTCTAACATCGCAAGAGAAACATCGACTGCATGAACGTGACGACAACGTTGAGAGGCCATTAAAGCAAATGTGCCTGTCCCCGAACCAAATTCGATCAGCGCATCACTTTCTTTTAGTTCCAGTAAGTCAAGAACGCGCAAACTTTCCGCTTCGAGATCCCGAAAAGTTGCGTGACTCGAATCGTAAACCTCAACCTCCGATTGGCTGCTGTAATCTTTTCCGATCTGTTTGAATTCGTCGTATTGCCAGACAATTTCCTGGTCCATTTGCACCTCTCGTAAACTCAATCTCAATTCGTTTGTTACCTTACAAACGACACCAACAATTAAATGCGGTTCGGTTCTTTCTAAATCACAAATTCAGTCTACGATTGAGTTCTGAGTCGTAGCGCATTTCCGATCACGGAGATGGAACTGAAACTCATTGCCGCGGCAGCGATCATCGGGCTCAGGAGTGCATGCATGCCGAAGAATGGTACGAGTACCCCGGCTGCAATCGGAATTCCCATTGCGTTATAGCCAAAGGCAAATAATAGATTCTGATGGATGTTGCGCATAACCAGACGGCTCAAGTGAATGGAATCTGTTACTCCTCTCAAATCGCCTTTGACCAGTGTGACCTCGGCACTTTCTATGGCAACATCGGTACCCGTTCCCATGGCGATACCAACATCGGCTTCTGCCAGTGCAGGGGCATCATTGATTCCATCCCCCGCCATCACAACCTTATGGCCGGCACTTCGCAGTGACTTAATTTTTTCATATTTATCCTGGGGTTTCACACCAGCTTCCACTTCATCAATGTTTAATGATTGTGCCACCGCTCTGGCTGTTTTTTCATTGTCACCTGTCAACATCACGATCTTAAGACCCAAGTCATGCAGTTTCTTGATTGCTTGAGACGTCGTATCCTTTATGGGGTCTGCTACAGACAAGATCCCCGCTAAGTCTCCTCCCACGGCAACAAAAATCACGCCTTGACCTTGTTCGCGAAGCGTGTTTGCTTTCGTCATCAATTCATCACCGATTTGGATGGATTGTTCTTTTAGAAAGGCGGCGCTGCCAATGAAAGTGGTTTTTCCATTGACCACTCCCTTCACTCCAGAACCTGTCACCGAGTCAAAGTCAACGACATCAGACAGCGTCAACTCTCTCTCTTTCGCGGCGAGGACAACCGCCTCTGAGAGTGGATGCTCGCTATGTTTTTCTACAGAAGCTGCCAGCTGCAGTAATTCATTATCAGCAAAATTTCCTGCAGTAATACATTCTGTCAATCGTGGTTTCCCTTCCGTCAGAGTGCCCGTTTTGTCTACGACGAGTGTATCTACTTTTTCCAATGTCTCTAAGACTTCGGCATTTTTAATCAGGATGCCCTGTTTTGCTCCTCGTCCCACTCCCACCATGATTGACATAGGAGTTGCCAAACCCAGCGCACAAGGGCACGCGATAATCAAGACCGCAACAGCATTAATCAACGCGTAAGCAAACCGTGGTTCCGGCCCCAGCCAACTCCAGAGGAGAAACGTAATGACTGCGATTGCCAGAACAGCGGGTACGAATCGCGCAGCGATGGTATCTACAACACGCTGAATGGGAGCGCGACTGCGTTGAGCACTCGAAACCATCTGAATAATTTGCGATAACAGTGTATCACTGCCGACTTTTTGCGCCTCCATCAGAAACGAACCAGTTTGATTGACAGTACCACCGATGACTTCATCACCTTGCGTTTTTGAGACCGCCACGGGTTCACCCGTAATCATTGACTCATCAATCAGGCTCTTTCCCTCGTGCACCGTTCCATCGACGGGGATCTTTTCTCCCGGACGGACGCGCAGTAGATTTCCAGACTGTACTTCTTCCAGAGCGATCTCGCGTTCTTCACCATTCACGACAAGATGTGCGGTAGGCGGTGCCAGTGCTAACAATTCCTGAATAGCGCTATTGGTTCGTTTACGCGCTTTCATCTCGAGCATCTGGCCTAATAAGACTAGAACCGTAATGACTACAGCTGCTTCGAAGTAAAGTTCGACGCTGCCTTCACTTCGAAACGACTCAGGGAAAATCCCGGGAAATAACAGTGCGAAAATGCTGTAGACATACGCGGTTCCTGTGCCGATGCCAATCAGAGTAAACATATTTAAGTTCATTGTAATAATGGAGCGGTAGGCGCGTTCGTATAAAGGCCAACCAGCCCACAATACGACTGGCGTACAGAGCAGGAATTGAATCCAGTCCGAAACCCGGAGTGGAATCCATTGATGAATGGGGAGCCCTGTCATCGGCAGCATCGCGAGGAGAAAGACTGGTAATCCCAATACCAGCCCACCCCAAAAGCGTCGTGCCATGAGTTCGTACTCGGCCACTTCTTCCGGCGATTCCTCTTTTTGGGGCATGATCGGTTCAAGATCCATACCACAAATGGGGCAGCTCCCCGGTCCTTGCTGCTGAATCTCGGGATGCATGGGACAGGAATAAATGGTCTCAGGCGGTAAGGATACCTGCTCCTTCATCATACTCCCATGGCCATGACTTTCATGCGCTCCGCCGTGATGACAAGACTCTGATTCTTGATCAGAGTCTGTTTCATTAGGAGCCTGTTGTACCAGAAATTTGTCACGACAACCCTGACTACAAAAATACCATGTTTGATTGCCGACGGTTTCGTGTAGCGCAGAGGACTCGTCAACTTCCATATGGCAAATCGGATCAATTGCGGTCATTAAGGGCCCTGTTTTCTATTGAATATCAAATATTACTCATCGAGTTTCGATTGCTCTTTCTCAATCATTTTTTCTTTCCAATTCGAAGCCCCCCCACTTCCGGGGCCAAACACTTTGATCGCGTGGAATAAAACTCCGAGCCCCCAGCCTCCTAATGGCCAGATAAACCAGAGTTTGTCTGGGGAACGCATCAGATTTAAAGTAATCAGGCCAGCGTTAACAAGAACATAAACGCCAGCATGAATCATAAAACCGATACGTTTTTCGACACGGCTTTTCGCCTGCTCATAATTTTCGTTTTTTGCCATCATGATACCCGCTCTCCTTTCCTCTCAAAAACTTATACCTAAGTCATTACGAATTGAACAGGTTAGTTTCTGAAACCATAATTTTTTGCCATAGAAATATTTGCCTTGCACAGAAACCGGATCAAGAAAAAACGGTTGTCTGTCTCCCATCTGAAAAGACAAACAACCGTTCTGATAAACATAAAGAAAGAGAGCGAGTTCAATCTTGTGAGAGATCCAATGGTAACGAAATCTCAGATGTTTTATTTCCAGCAGCAGTCTCAATCGGAATTTTCCAATGGGCTGAATGCTGTTTACATAGTCCGCCCACACCATCGCGACAGTATCCAAAACGTAGATTTAATAGATAAGTGCCTGACTGGCTAGTTAATGCAGGAAGTTCTAAAACAACTTGATTTCCTTTCACAACTCCCTTCCCTCTGGCAATGGTTTTCTTGGGATCTGCATCAGATGTGAAAGAAAACTTCACAGGTGCCAGTGGGGATAACTTAAATTCGGTAGGAAGTTTCGGAGACACGCTGATTTTGAATGGGCTCTTAGCATCAACCGTTTGTGCGGAAACTGCTATTGTGTTTTTAGCTGGACTAAAACTGTCATCTGACTTTTTCGGCAGGCTGGGAGGCGTTAAACCCTGTACTTTGAACTCAGTCACTTTGTTATCATTCAGATTGACCTCACAGATACGATGATTGTTCGTATCTGCCACAAATAATCGGTTTCCGACGAGTGCCAGCCCCGATGGTTCGGAGAACTGAGCCGGGTTGAGCGCATCGCCATCCTTGCCTGTGCCAAGTAATGTTTTGACTTCGTTGGTTTTCAGATCGATAGTTTTGAGCTTATGATTATAGGTATCGGCAACAAACAGGCGTCCTTTATCAAACAGGACTCCGAGCGGATGCTGTAACCGTGATTTCTCACCGATACCGTCTATATCCCCAAATTCAAACAGAGCACGACCTCGCTCGAGATCGGAAGTACCTGCGATTGTCGTTACTTTCTTATTTTTCGTATCAACTTTACGCACAGCTGAACCTTCGCTATCGACAACATAGAATACATCACCATCAACGGTAATATCTGATGTCTGTGCAAATGCGGATGTCTCCAGAGGACCATTAGTAATGTCTTCACGTCCCGAGCCAGCATAAACGCCAATTTCATCTGTTCCCAGTTTGTGCGACCAGATTTGATGAGGCCCCGCCATACAGATATAGAGCACGCCGTTGATCTCGGCCAAAGCCCAGGGACTGTTGAGAGCAGATTCTTTCAGCTTGCCTCCTGCCGAACGATAGCGGGCTTGTTCACCTGTACCTGCCAGAGTTGTGACCTGTTTTTTGTTGAGGTCGATCGCACGAATCAGATGATTTTCAGTATCAGCAACATACAGGGTGTTACCTACGAGGGCCATGCCTTGAGGATGATCAAATGAAGCGGTCTTATAGTCACCATCTTTTTTGCCAATTTGCCCCGAGCCAATCACATCGATTAATTTTCCATCCAGCGAAGCAATGACAATTCGATTATGATTGCTGTCGGAAATAAACAGACGCTGGTTCGGTGCATCGGCGAGGAGTTTGCCAGGAAACTTTAACGGTGTCTTTTTTAACTTGTTTGACTCTAATTCAAAGTGCACAGGAGTCTCATCCAAAGTACCTTTCGCACGATGATAGGCAATCACCCGTTCCAGAACTTTGTCCAACAGTTCGCGATTTCCTTCACCGGACAAATGTCCGCAGTAATTGCCTTCTGGATCAATGAGAACCATCGAAGGCCATGCCCGCACTCCATACTTTCGCCAGACGGTCATGTTGGCATCATTGATGACCGGGTGTTTGATTTCATAGCGTTGAATCGCGCGGCGAATATTATCCGTTTCTTTTTCATTGTCGAATTTAGCGGAGTGACAACCGATGACGACCAGTTCATTCGGATACTTTTTTTCCAGGTAAGCCAGATCGGGCAGCACATGCATGCAATTGATACAGCAATAGGTCCAGAAATCGATGAGTACCACTTTACCACGCAGGTCTTTGAGCGTGATCTCACCGGAAGTATTAAGCCATTCTTTGCCGCCATCCAAACTGGGTGCTTTGGGACGATTCGGAAATGGATTTTTTACAGCCAGAACATTATCCTGCTTAACGTTTTTCTCAGATTGCTTTGTGTCTTTTGCTGGAGACTTCTCATCTGCCAAGACAAGCGATACAGAAAGATCAAGGCTCAAGAAAAATGAAGCGATGACGAACGGAATGAGATAGATTCGATTCAGAAAAGCTTGCTTTCCTGGCATACCAACTTCTCCATGTACTGAGGGCCTGGTGAGTGAAGGCGGGATCAAACTACTTTTTTTATTTGTGGAAACACACGCTTCTATTGTAGGCGCTTCCCCATTTTGAGGAACCGTTTCGAGACGGAAATTCCGTAAACCAATCAAGATTCATTGATGAATTAAAATTGTGTTGAAAATTCGTAGTGAATCAACGTTTGAAGCATTATTCGTGTCGTAATGCTTCAATGGGATCGAGTTTTGCTGCAGCGACAGCAGGATAAATTCCCGAGATAACGCCAATCGTCACTGAGATCCCAAACGCCACGGGCAGGCTCCAGAACGCAATCTGTGGCTGCAGGTCAAAAAACATACGCCCGACTTCTGAACCTACGGTGGTACCTTCCATAATGAAATTCTGCACAAACCATTGAATTCCCAGAAAGGAAACAGGAGTGAGGAGCCCAAGCACAACGCCAATTAATCCCCCCGAACCTGCTAATACGATAGTTTCTGTCAGAAACTGTTCGACAATGTCCCGCTGTCGTGCGCCCAGAGCACGCCGAACGCCAATTTCTCTCGTTCTTTCGGTAACGGTAGCCAGCATGATATTCATGATTCCAATCCCACCCACCACTAAACTGATGGCGGCGATCGACCCCAACACAACATTGAAGATGAGTCGAATCTGCTCGGCCTGTTTTAATAACTCCAAAGGGACAACAACAGCATAATCTTTGGCGCGTGAATGCGATTGCTCCAAGGTTTCTCTGATCGCCTGAGCCGTTGGTAATACAGCATCTTTATCATTAACCCGTAGAGTAATCTGATGCAGTTCGATCTGCTCAGCCGTCATGCTACCGGCCTGATTTTTGATATCAAGATCTCCTTCGCGGACCTGAAGCGTCTTAATGGGGACATAAACATCTTTGTTATAATCCTGCCCCGAGAGGCTACCACCAATGGCTGCAGAGGCGGTACGATCTTTAGTCACACCAATAACTGTGTAAAACATGGGACCAATCCGGATTGATTTTCCTACCGGATCTTCATGCTTGAATAAGGTGTTTGCCACATCATTGGCGATTACAGCCACATTCAGCAGCTTTGTCTGATCACTGTGAGTCAGGAAGCGACCTTGAGAGAGTTCCAAATGATTCATTTCCAGATAATCACCGGTACAACCGACGACGCGGGCATTCATGGCATCTTTCAGGTAGCGAATTTCTCTGCTGATTTCCCGAATCGGAACTGCTTTGGTAATCGTAGGTAGCGTATTGGTTAAAACTTTATAGTCTGACCTCAATAATCCATATTGCAGCACTCGAGTACGTGTCGAAGACTGGGCCACATCAAGTGGAGGCTTCACACTACGCACAATCACGTTTGTGGCACCTAGCTCCAACACCTGTTTTTGAGCCTGCGCGCTGGCACCTTCACCAATGGCCAACATGGCAATCACAGAAAAGACTCCAAACACAATCCCGAGCATCGTCAAGCCGGACCTTAGCTTATGCAGCAATAAGCTTTTCAGTGCGAGCCGAATGATACGAATGATTCGAGTCATGCTGGTGACCTGAGTAGTTTCTGAAAAAAAATCGTAACAAAGAAGTATCGTTAATGGATTTAATGATTGAACGAGGGAGTTTGCAAAATGGTTTCACTCTCGATGATTCCATCTTTCATCGTGATCTGACGTTTGGTTTGTTGGGCGATACCGGGCTCGTGTGTCACCATAATAATAGTGCGCCCTTCCGCGTTTAAATTATGCAGGATAGTCATAATCTCCGCTTCAGTCGCTGAGTCCAGGTTACCCGTTGGTTCATCCGCCAGAATAATTTCCGGATCATTCACTAATGCTCTGGCGATGGAGACACGTTGTTGTTGTCCACCAGAAAGCTGGAAGGGGCGATGGTCTAGGCGGTCTCCCAAACCAACCATATTGGCCAGTTCGATACACCGTTCTCTTTCAACCCGTCCGATGGCGGGATAGCCGGCACGGTACAAAAGTGGAACTTCGATATTTTCCAGAACGGTATATTGTGCAATCAGATTGAAAGACTGAAAGATGAAACCAATCATGTCATTGCGCATCAATGAAAGTTCATCATCATCCAGAGTCGAAACATCGTGACCACCCAGAAAATACTGACCACTGGTAGGACGGTCCAACGCTCCCAAAAGGTTGAGAAGCGTACTTTTACCACTTCCGGATGAACCCATAATGGCGACAAAATCACCTTCGGGAAAGTCTGTCGAAACGCCCCGCAGCGCTTTTACCACAACAGAACCTAAATCATAGAATTTGCTGAGGTCGACAACTTGGGCAGCCAGCCTCATGGTCGTTTTCCTCCAGAGGGTCTTTGCCCTCCTGAAGGTGGCCTCTTCCCTCGAAGTTTACTCAGCTCTTCCGCAGTAATAAAACCATCCTTGTTGGTATCCATACTGGAGAACCGTTCGCGCATCGGCTCGGGCAGTTCCTCTTTGGAAATTTTGCCATCTGAGTTTTTGTCAAGACGCTTCATAAAGCCGCTCGCACCACCGGCAGAAGACCTCTCGGATTTCTGCCCCCCAGCCTTGCCTCCCGATTTTCCTGAAGATTGTGCTTTGGTGGATTTCCTTTTACCTTGACCCGACGTCTGATTTTCAGCCTGCTCTTTCCGCTCAAGCGCCATCTGTTCTTCCAGATCAATGAGTTGATCTGCAAAGTGTGTACGAGGATTCAAGATGACTTCTTCGTCTTCCTGGACACCATCCAAAATTTCAATCGTTGTATCACTGGTCTGACCAATTTTAATTAATCTTCGTACAGCTTCGCCATCCGAGCCAAGGACGAAAATATAATGCTGAGTTCCGATTGTAATCACTGATTGCACGGGAACCTGCAACACACCATCTCGCTCTTCGATGCGAATTTCGATTTCAGCAGTTAAACCTGGTTTCAGTTTCGTGATATCTGCTCCATTAGGCACAATCTTGATGGAGGCCTTGTATTCTTTGAGGTCGGGCCGCATCCAGTTGGAGGAAATCGGCACAGAAGAGACTTGATCCACCTCACCCAGATAGGTTTGTTCGGGAAAAGCATCAACACGAATATCAACAGGCAATCCTTCTCGAATCAGGCTAATCTTTGATTCGTGAATTCGAGCATCCACTTTCATCAGGCTGAAATCTGGTAATTGTATGATCGCCTGACGTTCGCGGACTTCTGTCCCTTCTTCAATCACATCTTCACCATTACCGCGACGCCCATTATCCTGGTTGGCATAAACAACCTGACCATTTTGAGGCGCGATTAATTTACAGGCCTTAATCTGCTCTCGAAACCGCTCCAGTTCACTGCTCTCAACTTCATAGGTCAACTGGCCTGCCTTCAGTTTGGCTTCATACTGAGCTAATGTGGCAATTCCTTTACGTCGAACGCGTTCCTGATCTCGTTCTTTCTCCTCAACGGCGGCTTTTAACTCTCGTTCTTTCCGTTTTTGTACATAGTCTTTTTCAACCGCTAAATCTTCTTTGGCAATCTCCAGATCAATCTGTGCTTTTACAACATTGATACGGTCTGCTTCCACATCGTTTTGGTTTTTATAACCCTTTTTTGCAATTCTCTTGGAGAACTCAAACGTTTCTTCCGCACGCTGTAAATCTTCGCGGGCTTTGGTAATCGCTCCTTGTTTGACATTAATGTCACGTTGCGATTCGCCTTTTAGAAACTTTTCCAAGTCAAGTTTTGCTAATTCATATGCAAGAAGAGCCGCTGAGTTATCGCTGTCATTTTGCGTTTTCTGAATGGCCACATTTTCTTCTGCCTGTTTCAATTCGGCCTCTGCCTGTGTGACCTGAATTTGCTGTTGCTTTTCTTTATCAACCAGTAGGGCAGAATCAAGTTCACAGAGAAGATCACCTGCTTTGACCATGGTTCCTTCGGGAACGATACTAATGATCGTCGTATAGCCTTTGACCTTACTGGTCAGCGTGACATTATTCAGACTGTCCAACTGGCCTTTTTCGGTCACCGTGACTCGGAACGGTCCGCGTGTGACCGTGTCGGTAATATAAATCGTATTTTTCTTGCTCCCCGAAGAGAATGAAGAAAACAACGACTGTCGAATGGCAGGAACCGTCAATATCGCGACACCAGATCCTACGATCGCAAACAAGAGTAACGTTCTGGTTTTAGGGAGCTTGCGGCGTTTCTTCGCTTTCAGTGGAGAGGGCGTTAAGCTCTCCGGCAGGTCGGAAGACAACTTGTCTGATGTCTTCTGCTGCGGTAACTCCGGTTTCAGTTGTCCCTGGGGGGGGTTGGCGGTGCTCATTGGTGGGCCTGATTCTTCCCGCGCGGTGTTGGTAGAAATCGTCTTTCCAAATTCCATTTTCATCTATCTCCATAATACCCATATCCAGATAGATGTTAAGTCGGTTTTGCTCATAATTTATCCAGTTGCCAATTAAACTGTTTTGTGCGTCTAATACCGCATTTAACGCGTTTAACAGATTTAGGCCTTGATTACGCCCTGCTTGGGCAGGATCTGATGTTGCCTCTACTGCACTGTCATACTGTAAAGCGGCTAAACGGATTTGAACTCGAGAAGTCTCGAAATTCTGACGTAACACTGCTAATTGACGCCAACTTTGGCGAATTTCGAACTTCGTATCGTCTTCCGCAGCCATAAAAGCACGGCGTTCTCGTTGATAATCGATTTGTGACTCGCGATAGGCGTTTCTTTCCTGAACCAAAGATAATGGAGCTGTAAACTCGACTCCTGCTCGAAAACCTGCCTGACTTCCGCGGAAATCCAACGGCTTGTTTCTACCGAGAGGCGTACTAACGTCTCCTTCTACTACGACATTTAACACCGCTTCGAGAGAATTAGACCGGACTTCCATCAACCTGCGAGCATCCATCACCAAACCACGCTGATTCATCAAATCGAGTCTGTTTGCAAGTCCGATGCGAACCACTTCACCGATGTCCATCGTAAATGGTTCCAGGGTAATCAGTTCCACTCGCAGACCAATTTCAATGACCTGCATTCCCTGGGAGATTCTGAGCATGTCTTCACGAAGATCTGCCATCTCAAAAATAATTCGCTTTTTTTGCTCATTTGTCAGTTTATCTTCACTCAGAAAACTCTGTAGGCCATCCAGACGGCGTTCCATGCCTTCCATTGTCTTTCGAACCCCATAATACAAACGTATATCATTTGAGGAACTTTGGCGGACTCGTTCACGATCTTCATCTGAGAGGAAACGCCGCTGACGTAAGGCCAACAGTTCTTCTGAAACATTTTCATCATTATCGCCCAGCAGGTCTTCTATATTTTTAATGTCCTGTTCCAGTGTTTCCAATCCATCGGCACGAAGTTTGGCCAGAAGCTGTTTGAGACCAATGAGAACTTCTTTCAATTCTGCCGTTGTGGGAGGAATTAAGTCAGGATCTTCCCAGTCCTCTACGTAAACTTTCGCCCACACTAGGACATAGTCATAAATTTCTTGTTCTATCGCTGGCAACAAGGGATCAATTAATTGAAACGGTTTCAATAACGATTCATCGATACTCAAAGGCATATTGGGAGGCAGTCCCAAAAAAAGTTTGAAACTCCCCAGTGAATCCTGATAGACTCGTTCGAATGATCTCAGGCGATTGATGGATTGTGCCAATCTGGTTTCCAACTGTGCAACATCCAAAGTGACAACTTCCGTTCGGACTCGCTGGATCAATTCATTGACAGCCGCCTGATAAGCATTTTCTTCACTTAACGCCAACAATTGTTTCTCATGTGCTTCTGTCATTTCTCCATTCCATGACAAAAGTTGAGCTTCGTCATCAAACAGCAACTTATCAACCAGTTCGGGTGGAAGGATCCAATTCTCGGGAAGTTTTTCTAATTTTTCAGAGAGGACTTTTGGCTTTTGTGAAGAGAGCGCACGCAAGGTTTCAACCTGACGTTCCAGCAACTTGATATTATTTCGTTCATTGTTAATAACCTGAGTTTGCTGGAGCAACTGTAGAAAGCCAGTCCCTCCGGCGACATTGGCTGTAAAAAACTCTTTTCGGAATCGAGCGAGTGTCCGTGTCTGATATAACACGTTTCGTTCATCCTGTGTCAGATTATTCAACACCACTTTTCGACCTGCCCCTAACAAGAGAGGCTGTACCAGAGAGTAGGAAAGGAGACTGACAGAGTTGGTTCGATTCGATCCAGAGAATATCCAGAGTGTATTGTTTGCCAGTTCAACGGCCCATTGGGCTCCACTGGGGAGAACCTGATTCACTCCGATCCGGCTAGCCAGATCGAGTTCCTGTGTTCCATTTGCCAATCGACGTCGATTGAGTTCTGCCTGGGGATTCTGCCCCCCCACACCGAGATACCGGACATCAAACTGGAATCGGCCAAACGTCAAATCCAAAGCGGCCAGAAACAAATTTTCAATTTGAAATTGATATTCGCGGCTATTGATGTTGGCAATGTCAATGGTTTCCGCAAGTGTAAGATCATTGAGGGCAGGTAATTCCACACCTTCTAATGCATCACCCGAGGCAGCAATTTCCGCACTCAATTCGGGACTGATCCCGTACTGCACAAGCCAGTCCGGATTCTCAATACTAAGTGCGCGGCCAAACTTATGCCAGCTTTTATACCCTTTCTTACATTGTAGCCAATGCATATAGACATTTGCCGCAGGGTCGTCGGGAGGCAGTGGTTCATGATTAGGGTCATAAGGATCATAAAAGCGACTGCGTGGATCGGGTTCGATGTCATAACGGGGAACCTGCCAGGCAGGATCATTTGCATTCTCAGCTAAGATTTCATATGTATCCTGATTGGCTTGGTCGAACCAGAATGTTGGAGAGCAGCCAGAATGAACCACGGCCATTGCTAGGATCAAAGCGGTCGTTAACAGTGGTTTGCGATTGTTATAAAACAGAAAACGTTTTATGCGCCTCATGGAAGAGCATCCGTTGCATAAAATAGAAATGAATTCAGGAATGACGAAACCAATATAAAAACAAAAGAACTAGGCTGCAGGAGACCCCTGAAATGGATAAGGACCGGAGACATCCAGAATCGTTTTTGCAGTCTCACGATGAGACCGTTGGATATGAGCCGACTTGAGCAAGGCCTGCAAAATGCCGGTGAGTTGACGTCTTTGATCTGAATTCAATGCTGACAACAAACGCTGTGAAACGGTACCATGATACGCCTTCACTTGTGCCAGGATACTTTCACCTTCCTCAGTTAAATGCAACACGCGTTTACGGCGATCCTTCTTAGATTGCTGCCGTATCACCAATTTGTCGCTTTCCATACGTTCGATCAATGTACAGATATTCGACTCTGACTGCCCCAGTTTTCGTGCCAGTTCTGACTGAGAGCATCCTACTTGACTCACCGCATCAATCACCTTGAGTGACGCGTAGCGAACTTCATTAATCTCCAATTGAGCAAAGCTATTGTTTAAAGCCGCTCTAACCAAATGAACTGTTCGAATCAGAAGATCAATCTGTTCAACACATTCATGATTTTGTAACGATCGCCAATCAATGGGATCCTGGGCCGTTTCCAAATCGGAATTGTGTTCCTGTTCCATATACACCAACCTCAAACTGACTTGATATGAAAAATTTTGTTCTGATCTTGACTTCGCGTAATCTCCGGCCCGATGATTGTCTCTATTAATATTTCGGACATGAAGTATTAGTATCTGAAGGACTTATCGGCATAACCCGCAAAGTTTTACATAAGTAAATTTTTATTTTAGGTTGCAATCAAGCTACAAAGAGTGAACAATCACATGAAGTTAGATTGATTCACTGCTCCCTAAACCCAGTCGTGAGAGAACATTCCATGAAGCAGTTCGCGCTCATTTTGTGCAAAACAAAAGTTCACCCATTCTTACTATTTCCCCTATTCATTATCTGCACATTATCGACTGAAGCTCGTGCCGCCGCAAAACCCAACGTCATCGTGATCTATGCTGACGATCTGGGATATGGTGACTTGGCCTGTTTTGGACATCCCACGATTAAAACTCCTCACTTGGATCAGATGGCCGCCGAAGGTATGAAATTTACTCAGTTCTATTCGGCAGCCCCGGTATGTACCCCTAGCCGGGCCGCTTTATTGACGGGCCGCTATCCGATTCGCTCTGGAATGTGCAGCGATAAACGACGGGTTCTCTTTCCCGATTCCGGCGGCGGACTTCAAGCGAGTGAAGTGACCTTAGCAGAAGCTTTGAAAGAAACGGGGTACAAGACTGCCTGTGTGGGAAAATGGCATCTGGGCCATCTACCACAGTTCTTACCAACCAGTCATGGTTTCGATTCTTATTTCGGTATTCCTTATTCCAACGATATGGACCGAGTGGCAGAGCGAAAACTGGGACGTAAAATTTTTCTCAAACCAAAAGTGGAATACTGGAACGTACCCTTAATGCGTAATCAGGAAGTCATTGAGCGACCGGCAGACCAGACCACGATTACCAAACGCTATACCAAAGAAGCGATCAAATTTATTAAAGGAAATCAAAAACAACCTTTCTATCTCTATCTGGCTCATAGCATGCCACATGTCCCGTTATTCCGCTCGAAAGCAATCGAAGATACAAGTCGACGTGGATTGTATGGTGATGTGATTGAAGAAATTGACTGGAGCGTCGGTCAGATTCTACAAACCCTTAAAGATCAGGGACTTGACCAGAATACAATCGTCTGGTTTTCCAGTGATAATGGCCCCTGGCTGATCTTCAATGAACAGGGAGGTTCTGCCGGATTATTGAGGGAAGGGAAAGGAAGTACGTGGGAAGGTGGCATGCGAGAGCCAACACTTGCCTGGTGGCCCGGGCATATCCCCTCTGGTTCCGTGACGCACGAATTAGGTAGTACGATGGATATCTTTACGACTTCGATCCAGCTAGCCGGTGGTAAAGTCCCTTCCGACCGGGTTGTTGATGGTGTGGATTTATCATCGGTCTTACTGGGAACTGGCGAGAGTCCGAGAAAGGAAATGGCCTTTTACCGTGGGACGAAATTGATGGCTTTTCGGAAAGGTCCCTGGAAAGCACATTTCATTACAAAACCAGCCTATGGTAGAGAGCCGTTCAAAGAACATCATCCCCCCGTGTTATATCATCTTGAACATGATCCGTCTGAAAAATATGATGTTGCCAAAGCAAACCCGGAAGTGATCAAATCGAT
This sequence comes from Gimesia aquarii, assembly GCF_007748195.1. Lineage (NCBI taxonomy): Bacteria > Pseudomonadati > Planctomycetota > Planctomycetia > Planctomycetales > Planctomycetaceae > Gimesia > Gimesia aquarii. The sequence goes on along the minus strand of NZ_CP037920.1, from coordinate 1,642,199 downwards.
CAAAGCAGCCGCTGAAAAACATCAGCAAAGCATCAAACCGGTTCCATCACAACTGGAGATACCAATCAAAAAATAGTTCAAGGTAAGAAAACCAGATTCTACCAATAACAAATATAACGCAAGCCATCGTGTTCCGTTCCAATACGGAAATGGCTTTCGGCGATAGATTGGTCAAGTTCAAAACGGGTACAAAAATCATTCCAGGCTTCATGGAACTTGGGTATGTGTTTCCAATCAAACGCGGGACGTGGTTTTGATAATCGATTGTACGCATCATGGATCAATGCCAACGCGACGGACAGCATTTTCTCATCATAGCAAGGCTGTGACAATATTAACTCAACCGCTTCTGCCGCGTGACTACAATGTTCAAAATCAGGCTCACGCAAACACTGTGATGCCATCCGCTCGGTAAATTTAAGAAGACTATCAACGCCATTCTGATTGAGCAGGAAGTCAGCTCTCGACTCACTTTGCAATGCAAATTCAATTTTTTGATAGAGTTCTTCGTCTGTCTCGCAGGGAATGGACATTCTGCCATAACCATCGGGGGCAATAGATTCGATTGCTTTGATCGTATCTACAATTTCGGAATTACTGATATTCATAATGAGTGATCACACTATTTGGGTTTGAGATTTTTTCGATGAATGCCAATGAACTACTACTAATTATAGTTAAGACCAGGAAAATAAAACTTCGGAAATGAATAAATAAAGTTCTCGAACACATATCTGGAAAGCACATAATTATTTGCCTGGTAAAACCCAAACAAAATTGAATCATCAGATCTCGAACTTTAAGTACTGATGGTCACCAATTCGTATTGAGGATCATAGTTCATCAAGTGGTAGTACAAACTTTTACACATTTAATGCTTCTAAGAAAACCTCTTATTGCGTAATAGCACACACACGTCATCCAGAATATGCTTAAATTTTATCGCGATAGAACACAATTAGATAACCAAGAACATGAATGCCAAAAAATAAATACGTTTACATCAAATGAACTACATATAAAAACGAATATTGATTACCAACCCACCTTATCAACTTACCTGGATCGTCCTAAATCTAATTACTCATTTCGCTTCAGTCACCTGCGTCGCAATTCACATCTCTGCAAAGCTTCTTTCGATGATCCCATATATATTATAAACAAATTTAAAAAACATAGCTAAAGTGTTGACCATCGGTTATCATTGATTACAATCAATAATCATCGATGATTTTATATTCCCAAATAAGGAAAGACCCAGAAGTGGTAATCACCCAAACGACAAGTTCTGATGGAAAGTCATCTCGACATCGTGTAAGAAATCAAATCACAGAGATGATTCTGAGCAGAAAACTGAAGCCGGGACAGCGACTCGTTCAAGAAAGACTCGCCAAGGAGTTTTCCGTTGCACAAGGAGTCGTGCGGGAATCGTTACTGGAATTGAGTTGCTGTGGTCTGGTAGATGCCGTCGACAACCTGGGAGTCTTTGTCAGTGAATTAGACGGTGCCAAAGTAGTTGAGGCACTCGAAGTTCGTGAAGTCCTCGAAGGTCTTGCTGCGCGTTTATGTTGCCAACGCGCCAGCCGAGAAGATATTAAAAAGCTGGATCAATTAGTCACGCGCATTTACTTATTAGGACAGGAAGAAAAGAACGACGAAGCAGCGCTGCTGGATCGGGAATTCCACCATCGTATCGTTGAGACGGCGAATAGCGGGACACTTCAGGCAGTCACCACAAGCCATTGGACATTGCAATTGGTGTTGAAAATGAGTTTCGATGTCGAGATTGTTTATGAAGCCCATCGATCCATTATTGAGGCCATTGAGAAAAACGACCCTGACGAAGCAGAACAATTGATGCGCGACCATATTCGATCAGCACGCAATCTGGTTGAACAGCAGATTGCGGAAGGAAATTTTGTCCCCGAGTGGTTGTGCTAGTGAATGCCTTCAATCTTCAGAAACAAAATATCATTTATTTGAACATTAAATAATCAGAGGATGCAATAAATGGATTCCCTTATAGGACGCTGGATTGTTGTGATGGCTCTGGTCTTGTGCATGGCAGAAGCGACCATCTTTGCTCAAGGCGTTCCGCCGGAAGAAGCCGCTCAGCGCATGACCGTCGCCGAGGGGTTTGAGGTGAAACTTGTGGCCTCAGAACCTCTGGTGCGTCAGCCCGTGGCCATTGACTTTGATGATCGCGGCAGGATATGGGTCATGCAATACCTTCAATATCCTAACCCGGCAGGACTGAAACGAGTTAAAGTCGATCAGCACACGCGTTCAAAATACGACCGAGTCCCCAAACCACCCCCACATGGGCCAAAAGGGGCAGATCGATTGACAATTCTCGAAGACACAGACGGCGATGGGCACATGGATCGCGCAAAGGATTTCGTGAATGGTTTGAACCTTGCCTCTGGTTTTGCGTTCGGACATGGCGGAGTCTTTGTCTTACAAGCACCGTATCTGCTCTTCTATCCTGATCGGAACCGTGATGATCTTCCCGATAGCGACCCGGAAGTGTTGCTGAGAGGTTTCGGCATGGATGATGCGAGTTCTGTCGCCAATTCTCTAACTTTCGGTCCGGATGGCTGGCTGTATGGGTGCCAGGGTAGCACAGTGACCGCCGTGATTCGTGGCATCAAGTTTGTGCAGGCAATCTGGCGATATCATCCCGTTTCAAAGAAATTTGAACTATTCGCTGAAGGTGGAGGCAACATGTGGGGTCTGGACTTTGATCGTCACGGAAACCTGTTGGCCAGCACAAATGTCGGCGGATTTACCATGCTGCACATGGTACAGGGGGGATACTACTGGAAGCAATTCAGCAAACACGGCCCACTGCGAAATCCTTACACATTTGGGTATTTCAATCATATGCCACACAAAAATTTTCGTGGCGGACATGTGACTGTGGGCGGCACACTTTATCAAGGCGACACATTTCCTGAAGAAATGCGCAACAAATATATCAGCACGAACTTGTTATCGCACGAAATTCATTTTCATGAGATACACCCAGATGGAACATCATTCCGTAGCGCGCATGGAGGAGAACTGGTCAAAGCCAATGACACCTGGTTTGCTCCAAATGATTTGACAGTCGGACCAGATGGAGCAGTTTATTTTTCCGACTGGCATGATAAACGAACCGCGCATCCTAATCCCGATGCTGACTGGGACCGCTCAAATGGCCGTATTTTCCGAGTGCAAGCCAAAGGTGTTCGCTCAGAAAAACACAAAGATCTCCTACAGATGCCAAGCAATCAATTGGTAAAAATGCTTAATCTTTCCAACGAATGGTATGTGCGCGCTGCACGGCGTGAATTAGTGTCCCGCGGAGACCAGAGTATTTGGCCACAGCTCCGTAAAACGATTTTACAAAACAGCAATAACCGGCTTGTGCTCAACTCACTCTGGACTCTGGCATCGACAGGAGGCCTGGACCAGCAAACGGCTCTGAAAGCACTCACACATCAAAACGAACATATTCGTGCCTGGACCGTTCGATTACTGGGTGATGAGCAGAACATCTCGCCACCGGTTACAGAACAATTCAATCGTTTGGCAAAAAGTGATCCTAGTGCCATTGTCCGCAGCCAACTGGCCAGCACGGCAGCACGGATTCCAGCCAAACAAGGTTTGTCAATTGCGCATACAATCTTACTGCGTAATGCAGACGGGAAAGATCCCTACATCCCGTTGCTGCTCTGGTGGGCTGTTGAGCAACACGCTATGTCTGCCATTGACGATATTGAACAGCGGTTTGTTAATAAATCTGCGTGGCAGAAATCATTGATTCGTGAAGAGATCCTGAACCGACTCATGCAACGCTTAGCGGTAGAAGCAACACCACGTACTTTGGCTGTCTGTAAGAAGTTAATTGAGAGTGCACCTTCTTCAATCGATGAACAGAACCTGTTGACATCGCTTGATGCGGGCCTGGCAATGGTAAGCAGGCGCCGCATCAAAAAAAAGCGTCTTGAAGATCGTGTACCCGCTGATCTCAAACAGTGGCTAGCAGAGAAATGGAACAAACAACCGTCAAATTTCACACTCATCAAACTGAACGGACGACTTGGCAACCGGGCTGTCGCGGACTATGCACTGAAGGTAGTCACCAACGATCAAACAGAACAGCAACAACGAAGGACCATGTTCAATGTGCTGCGTCAATTTGGTGACGCCTCAAGTATTGCACCATTGTTACCCCTGCTGGCACCTCATCAACCAACCTGGTTAAAACAAGCAGCCATGGATGTTCTCGCACGGTATGACGATGAGCGTGTGGGTGAAACTCTTTTAAAAGCATACACTGACTACGATAGTAACTCACGTGCATACGTCCGCCGTGTACTGTTTGCCCGCCCAGAGTGGACGAAACGCTTTCTCACAGGGATCGATGGTGGAATGTATGATCCTCGTGAGGTCTCTCTCGGTGAACTGAACTCACTTTCTGCTTACAAAGACGAATCCATTTCCGAGCTCCTCACCAAACATTGGGGGCAAATTAATCGTAGTACTGCAGAACAGAAAATCACCGAAATTCGCCGTGTCCGATTTAATCTTAAAACGACCGGCGATCCAAAACGTGGTCACGGACTTTTTACAAAGCACTGCGCCACCTGCCATCAACTTTTCGGAGAAGGCAAAAAATTGGGTCCTGATCTGACAACCGCAAACCGCAAGGACCTGAACTATTTGCTCGAAAGCATTATCAATCCCAATGCATTTATTCGAAAAGAGTTTGTGTCTTCTGTCGTACTCACACAGGATGGACGAGTTCTGACCGGGATTATCGTCAAAGAAACTCCAACTCAGATCGTACTGGCGGATAACAAAAACAAAGAATCCACTGTCCGACGTGAAGACATTGAAGAAATCCACAACGCGTCCGTTTCGCTGATGCCAGAGGATGTCTTGAAGCCATTAAAAGATCAGGAACTGCGCGATCTGTTTAGCTATTTACAGAGTGAAGGTACCAACAAACACTGAATTAGAGAAATAAAATGAACCAGTACCTGGGCCCATCTTCGAAATCAAAACAATCTCAAACTACGATTTCACGTCGTCAATTTTTGAGTAGTAGTGCAGCAACAGTGGCAGGACTTTCGATGGTCTCTCGACTTGTTGCCGATGAAGAAAAAACCGATCTCGCTACGAATGAGAGTAAAGCGTTGATTGCAATTTCCTATGATCTGGAGATGTCCGCCGGTTATCCAATCAAAGGCAAACCGCGAAACGCCTATCCCTGGGATCATCAAAAAGGGAATCTCAACGACGAAACGAAGCAATACACAGTGGAATCATGTCGCATAGTCAAAGAGGCGGGCGGCGTGCTGCATTCGTTTCTTGTGGGCCAGGTTTTGGAACATAAAAACGTTGACTGGCTCAAACAGATCATTCAAGCAGGACATCCGATCGGCAATCATACTTACGATCATGTCAGAATTACAGCCAAAAATCCAAACGATATTCAATATCGTTTCCAGCGCGCTCCCTGGTTGATTAAAGGAAAAACGCCCGCAGAAGTCATCTCAGAAAATATCAGATTATGTGAGTTGGCAATGCGACAGCGGCTGGGTATCAAACCGGCCGGTTTCCGAACACCCTACGCTTTTGCGAATGGGATTGCGGACCGAGTCGACCTGCAGGAAATGTTGCTCTCGCTGGGATACACGTGGACCAGTTCTCAATACAGGGGGCCGACCAATGTAAATCGTAAGAATCCGACCAAAGCGGATTTCGATGCGTTTATCGCCACACACAAACAACACCAGCCCTATGTTTATCCGACGGGTCTGATTGAAGTTCCTTTCTCACCCCCGATGGACGTTGGCGCTTTTCGTGGCAGGAGCTGGAAACTCGATGATTTCCTGCAACTCATTGAGAAAAGTGTCCTCTGGGCCATTGAAAACCGGGCAACTTATGACTTCGGAGTTCATCCCTCGGTCATGTATGTCGAAGACCCGGAGTTTAAAGCCATCAAACTTATCTGCAACCTTGTCAAAGCGGCAGGTGACCGTGCCGCGATCGTTGATCTGGACACCTTCGCCCGACGTGCCAGGCAGCAGTATGAAAAAACAAAATCATAAGAGACCACAACAGAAATCCGTTAATAATGCGAAATGTTTATGAAAAATCTCACGGCTTCACACAAGTGACTTACCGCGATCAATAACTCATTTGCTCCTATAGAGCAAAGTATAGAATAAATCATCATTTCATTCTTTTCATCAAAATGGGGATTCGTCATGCAAAAGCATCCAGACAAATGCCGCGGATTTACTCTGATCGAGTTGTTAGTTGTAATCGCGATCATTGCAATACTCATTGCGTTGTTACTGCCGGCCGTTCAACAGGCGCGCGAAGCAGCACGCCGCTCACAATGCCGAAATAACCTGAAGCAACTTGGGTTGGGACTTCATAATTACCACGACGTACATCGCGCACTCCCAGCGCTGTGGTATTTAAGATCTACAGGTGGAACAGGACACACAGGTTTCACAATGCTTCTTCCTTTCATTGATCAGGCAAATCTCTATAACAGGGTCGATTTTAACGTTGAACCGTGGAGACACCCTGAAAGCGAATTCCTGCAGCTTGCTGTCATTGGACTATTTCGTTGCCCTTCTGATCCGGGATCAGTCAACAACTTCGATTATCCGGTCATTCCGTTAATTTCGACTCGAGGTAACTATTGCCTCAATATTGGTGTCGGAGGTTGGACTCCACGAGATACGAGAACTCCCAAACCAAACGCAGTTTTTTCACCTGTCAGCAGAACCCGTTTTCGAGACTTTACCGATGGTACCAGTAATGTTGTCCTACTTGCAGAAGTACTCGGAGGCTTAACCAACGACGCTCGTGGTTCGTGGCAGACAACCGATGTGTGTTACTACCGTCACGATCGAACGCCCAACACCAGAATCCAGGATGAAGTGCGGGGAGGAACCTTTAAATACTGTGACGAAACGACGACAGGCCCGGCACCGTGTCGACATTCTTCAAACAGCAATAACTTTCATACCTGGCATCTGGCTGCACGCAGCATGCATGAAGGCGGAGTCCACGTGCTATTGGGCGATGGAGCTGTCCGTTTTGTGAGCGAAAATATCGACATCAATACATGGCAGAATCTGGGAAGACCACAGGATGGGATCCCTTTAGGCGAATTTTAAGAAGATACTCAATGATGTTCAAAGGCGGTATTGTGCACCACTCATACACAATACCATGCTTCAGTACATTCTGAACGAGGCAACGTCATGCGAAGAAATTCAGATCGAAAGCCACTCGGAGTGCTGGCCATCGTTCTCTCCATAGCGATGACTGTCGGTTGTGGCGGGAAAGAAACTGGTCAGGAGCGCGCCACGATCAGTGGAAGTGTTACCTTTAACGGAGAGCCCATTGAAAAGGGAATCATTGAATTCATTCCCACTGGCAGTACCAAAGGCCCCACTTCTGGAGGCCCGATCAAAAATGGCAAGTATGACATTACCGAAAAAGGGCCAACGATGGGACCACATAAAGTTCTGATTCGAGCAACTCGCAATACTGGTAAGATGGTCGATGCAGGACCGCAAACCGGAGGTGCTAAGGTAGAAGAAACGGAGCAATATATTCCTGCTCAATATAATATCAAAACTACGCTAGAGGTAACTATTTTATCTGGTATAAACAAACAGGATTTCAATCTTAACAAATGATCTTTTTCTATTGAATTATTTTCATGAAATTGTAATTGAAGTTAGCAAAAAAAATGATCACAACTATTATCTTCTATTGAATCAAAAGGAAAACCATAATGTGCCAGCGTTTGGTACTAATGACTGTCATGGCTCTACTGTCAGTCATCGAAACATCCATCAGTCTTGCGGATTCAGAGTCTGACATTAAATCTGGAAATAATACGAGGTTGCAATCAACCACCAGTAAATTCTTCCAACTCGAATACATCAAGCCTGATCTTAGTTTTTGTAATGCACAGATTTGTGTCGACTTTGACAATGATGGTCAACGAGAAATACTGTTTGCCTCACGAAAAACCAAAAAATTACAGATGCTCAACGCCAGCAATGGCTCTGTGATCTGGAGCAAGAAATTGGCGGGAAGTCAGCAGAGTATTTCGGCCTACGATTTGGACGGTGATGGCAAAATCGAAATTCTTTATACCGTTTCCAGTCCCGGGCGTCTGTACGTGCTCGACCATACCGGGAACGTGCTCCGAAAATGGGATTCCAGTGACTTCAAACTCGGAAATTCGGCAGTGATTGTTGACGCCGACGGGGATGGACAGCTTGATGGATTATTTGGTTCTCGGTCAAAGTATCTACTGCGTCTCAACATGGCGGATTTGAAACTCAGTGAGCGGCGTGCAGGTTGGGTTCAATGTGGCTGTCACACGACAGCGATGGATGTGGACCGAGATGGTCGATGGGACTTCTTCGCAGGTTCTGGCGACGATTCGCGCGGCAAGAAGGGAGTGTTGCATCGTATTGACCCGATCACGCTAAAGAGCCTCTGGTCGTACAAGACAAACGATAACGCTTCGAGTGCCGATCCGGTATTGGTTGATATCGACGATGATGGATCGGTCGAAATCATCAAATCGGTTGACAATTATGCAAGAGATGATGCACACGATGCCATTTACGCTTTTGAAACGGATGGCACACTGCTTTGGAAAGTACCAGACTTGAGTGGTGAAGATTCACCGAACGTGGCCGATCTGGATGGCGATGGAGAAGTGGAAATCGTTGGTATGACATTTCAAAACGAGGTCTATTGTCTGGACGCAAAAGGACGTATCAAGTGGCGCAGGAATCTGCGTCCTGAGCTCAAGCATCAGAACTCGCATGCTTATTTGACACCAATCCTCTGTGATATCAATGGTGATCAAAAAATGGAAATTCTGGCGCTGACCAATGGTAAGTATTTTGATAACACGCATATATTTTCCAATAAAGAGACACGAGCAAATGGAATCGTCTATGCCCTCTCGGCGGAAGGAGAGATCCTTGATCGTTTCGACGTTGGTGGACCACGCTATTGGGGTGATGCCTATGTTTGTAATCTTGACGATGATCCTTTTTTGGAGTTGGTGATCACAGGGAGCGGCGGATTAGATGTGATCGAAACGCAAGGCTTTGGTGCCAATACCGAACATTTTCAACGCCGTCGCAACTATCAGCGACTGAATGTGGTTCCCTGGGCTTATGAAGACTCGTACTTCATCTATCGTGGTACCAAAGAGGCTGTTGTTAACCTGACAGATAATCTGGTGCTAAACAAACAAGATGGCAAATACCGCTCGACAGGTAAATTTACCACTGAACTGCTCACGCTTCATCCCAATGGTCGATTTAACAAACTGAATTATGCTATACGCACACCAAACCAAACATCGATCGAAGTGAATATCTTGAATGAAACCGGGAAAACAATCCGTTCCCATGTTTTGAGCGGTTCACAACTAAAGATTGATGAGCCTGTACGACTTGAATTCATTTTCTCAACAACCAATCAATCACACACACCCATCCTTGATTCTTATTCGCTGTCGTTTAACCTTAAGGAAGATGAAATCAAATAATTTAGCATCTTTTTCTAATGAACGACAGGAATCGGGTTTGTGAATCGTTTCAGTCTCACCTTGTTTTTCGTTTATAGCACAACAATATTGCCTGCAGCAGAGCCTGTGAATCTAAATAACCTGCCGAATGACTTACAGGTTCCTGCTATGATCAAAGGCAAACCACAGGCGGGAAAGCGGGTCTGGCAGCAAAATCCCGGATACGAGACAACAGAAATCGCACACGCCCTTTATCTCCCCACGAATTGGATGCCCGGCCGAAAATACCCCGTGATCGTGGAGTATCCGGGAAACGGAGGTTACACGAATGTACTTCAAGACCGTAGTGATGGACGCGTTCAAGATTGTAAGCTGGGTTATGGCTTGTCTGGTGGAAAGGGGATGATCTGGGTTAGCTTGCCTTTTGTTGAACCGAAGACTGGCAAACACGCGATCAAATGGTGGGGCGATCCCGATGCCACCGCGGATTACTGCAAACAAACGGTCGCCCGGATTTGTAAAGAATTTGGTGGTGATCCCCAAAACGTGATTCTCACCGGCTTTTCACGAGGCGCCATTGCCTGCAACTATATTGGTCTCCGCGACGATGAAATCGCCTCGCTCTGGAAAGCCATGCTGCCACACAGTCATTATGATGGCGTTCGAAAATGGAATTATTCCGATAGCAATGTTGCTTCTGCCTATAAACGGCTCGCCCGACTTGGGAAGCGGCCTCAGTTCATTACTCACGAAAAGAGTACTCGCGCGACAGAAGAGTATCTCAAAAAGTCGAACTCAAAAGGCGAATTCACCTTCCTCGCGATCCCCTACCCCAATCATTCCGATGAATGGGTATTGAAAGATTTGCCCGAACGAACCCAGGCCCGCCAATGGCTCTCTGACGTTCTGAAGCAGTAACCATCGTTGATCTATACTCCCCTGCACGATAGATTGAAGTGTGTACTTCACTGATAAGGAGAGAATTCAATGGCAAAACAAACGATGCGAACTATTTTATCACTGATTGTCATCACAACAACGACTCAGCTATCCTTACAATCTGTGAATGCTCAGATTGAAAAGCGCCCCCATATCAAAATCCGTGGTGTTTATGGTGGCGTTCCCACACAATTACTGAAACAGAACATGACATTGCCGGAGTTGGGAATCAATGCGATCTTTATGGGATCGGGTGGCCTGACACAGGAACGCGTTGCGCTTCTCAAAAAACAAGGGGCAAAAGTCTTCGCTGAGTTCAATACACTTCATGTCGCCAACTATCTTAAAGAACATCCCGACGCCGCCCCCATTGGCGTCGATGGAAAGGTTTGTCCCGCTCCCCAGGGTTGGCAGGGGATCTGCCCCACCCATCCCGGCTATCGCAAATATCGTATGGATGAATTTCGTAGAGTGCTCAAGAAATTCGAGATTGACGGCATCTGGCTCGACTACCATCACAGCCACGCCAGTTGGGAACGAGCGGTCCCGGACATGCCCGAAACCTGTTTCTGTAAACGCTGCCTGAAACAGTTCCAGCGCGAAACCAAAACGAAATTACCCGATGTCCCCGCGTCTGAACTCTCAAAACAACTGCTGGGAAAGCATAAAGAGACCTGGGTCCAGTGGCGCTGTGATGTCTTTACAGATTGGGTCCGCGAATTCCGTTCGGTCATTGATGAGACGCGTCCTCAAGCTCTCTTAGGCACATTCCACTGTCCCTGGTCCGACACCGATTTCAACGGCGCGCTCAAAAATAAATTGGCCATTGATCTGAAAGCGCAAGCAAAATATATGGATGTCTTCAGCATTATGCCCTACCATGCCCGGTTCAATCATCCGCATGATCCTGCCTGGATCTCGCGTCAGACAGCCTGGCTGGGGAAGTTCCTCGGCATCAAAGGCAAGCCCGGGGAACGGCACAAAATCTGGCCGATTGTACAACTCTCGGACTGGGGCGAGTCTGTGGCTGTCGAACAAGTACAATTAGTATTAGATCACGGGACGCGCTTACCTGCCACCGGAGTCATGGTCTTTCGCTGGGGCTCATTGCATCCCCAAACTGACAAAGTAGACGCCATGATTAAGTCTTATCAGGCTCTGAAACCGTAAACGTCTGTTTTTTCTTTTCGTTGACAATCTGAGATGTGCGATCTATAAACAAAGTGGTAATCTTACACACCGCTTAAGGACTGATCGCGACTATGTTAACTGTCATCTCTCCCGCCAAATCTTTGAATCTGGAAGCGCAAAAACAGACATCGAAATTCTCGATGCCCGAATTTCTCGACGAATCAGAGGCTCTCGTCAAGAAACTACGCCGTATGTCCCGAAAGTCACTGAGCGAACTTATGGGCATTAGCGCGGATCTGGCGGAGTTGAATCATGGCCGTTTTGCCCAATGGTCACGCCCCTTCTCTGCCAAAAATGCAAAACAAGCGGTTCTCACGTTTAATGGCGACGTCTATCAGGGACTCGAAGCCAGTCGTTTCAAAGCACGCGACTTAGCATTCGCACAAGACCACTTGCGGATTCTCTCTGGCCTGTATGGTCTGCTACGTCCGCTGGATCTGATGCAGGCATATCGGCTTGAAATGGGTACAAGTCTGTCGACCGCGCGCGGTAAGACACTGTATGACTTCTGGGGAGAAAAGATCACTGACAGACTCAATGAAATCCTGTCTACACATAAACACGACGTCTTGGTTAATCTGGCCTCCAATGAATACTTCAAATCGGTCAAGCCCGGTTTGTTGACGGGGCGTGTCATTACCCCTGTCTTTAAGGAAATCAAAGAAGGAAAATCACGCACAATTGCCCTGTTCGCCAAACAGGCGCGCGGAAAAATGGCGGGCTGGATGATTCTGAATCGGATTGATAAACCAGAGGAACTCACAGAGTTTAACGTCGACAAATATAAATACGTCGCTAAAGAATCGACTGCCGACAAATTGGTCTTTGCGCGCCCACAACCTCCGCCGGTCGGAAAATAAATCGAGCATTCCCAGACTCATTCGCACTTTTTCAGTTTTTGATCCAATAGTAATTGCTCGGTATGAGATGTGGTTTTTTCTCGAGCCTGCAAAAAGTAACGGCGTGCTTTGGAAAATTCTTTACATCTCAGATGCAGTTCGCCGAGTGTTGCTTCGAGTAGATGGTAGTTTTTCAGCAGCTGAATCCCGCGAATATTCTGGATCGCTTTGATCCCTTGCTGCGGTCCTTCCAGTTGCGCGATGACCACAGCACGATTTAAAGCCACCACCGGTGAAGGATAGAACTTTATCAATAAATCATATGACTTCAAGATCGCGTCCCAATTGGTTTCAGAGAAGCTGGGCGCCAGACAATGGGTGGCGGAAATGCCTGCTTCCAGATGATAGCGCGTCAATTCGTTCCCGGTTGCGGCAAATTGTAACTGTGCGGCGGCCGAAGCGATTAAATTCTTGTCCCAGAGACTGCGGTCCTGCTGATCCATCAAGAGAATACAACCTTCGTTATCAAGGCGTGCTTCGAATCGCGCGGCATGAAACAGCATTAGTGCTAATAATGCGTGCGTCGCAGGTGTCGAAAACTCTTCCCGATCAATCAGTCGCTGACAAAGCCGAATCGCTTCCGCACAGATTTCTCGACGAATGAGCGTGTCGGGCCGCGAAGAGTTATACCCTTCGGTAAACAGTAAATAGAGGACAAGGTGCATCGATTCGATCCGCTTGTGAAACGCTTCATCTACGGGGATTTCGAAAGGAATGCGTTCTGAAATAAAGAATTTTTTTGCACGTGTAATTCGTTTTTTCGTGGTTTCTTTATTGGTGAGTAATCCTTGAGAGATTTCTCCAATACTGAATCCACAAAGCGTTCTCAAGGATAAAGAGATGCGTGATTCCGCCGGTAAATCCTCATGACAGCAGACGCACATCATCCGTAAGATGCTTTCTTCCTCATTACTGTCTGAGCAAGCTCCTGATTCGCTTTGAGAATCCTCATTCAAGCGCGACTGATACTGCTGTAATTCGGCTGACGATTTTTTTACCGTCTGCTGTCGTCGTAGTGCATCCAGAACACAGTTCGTTGCCACACGGTAGAGCCAGGCTGGAGGGTTGTCGGGTAGACCTCCCAGCTTCCAACTATCCAACGAGCGCAACAGAGCCTCTTGAACCGCATCTTCGATGAGTTCTATATTTTGTAAACCAAAGCGGTTTGTCAAAAGTGAAGTCAGACGCCCCGACTCATGCCGGTAAAAGTGTTCGTCGAGACTCTGAATGGCATCGGATGTCACAGCAATTAAGTATCTTCTTTGACAGCGTCTCCACAATTATCAATAACGGGACGCACTTCGACCTTTCCATTATATTCATAAATAGGACACCCTTTCGCAACTTCCGTCGCCTCCTCCAGACTTGCTGCGGTCAGGATCGAAAATCCGCCGATCATTTCCTTCGATTCTACAAAGGGACCGTCGGCAATCACTTTATCCCCGGAAACAACGCTCCCTCTCAGCTCCAGTGCATTTCCTGGTTCCAATACCCCCTGTTCAATGAAACCATTCATCCAACCCCACCAGCGATCAAGGTGAGCCTGCATCTCTTCTGGAGAAATGCCCGGTGTTTGAGGGGCTCCCCCACGATAGATAAACATAAATTGTGGCATCGTTTCATTTCCTTCTCAAATGCTGGTGACTATTGGGACTTACGATCTACCTAGTGACGGATCAGGCACCGATTCGGGGACAGAACTCGGCTGACAATTTCAGCAAAAATCAAAATTTTCGAAAAAACGCTGACAATCGTGTCCCTACCACAGGGCTCCATTCGTCATGGATGAAATTGCCTGAAAGCAGTCATAACAGGTAGAAATCATCTATTACGAAACAGGAGAAACAACAATGTCGAACCCATTTTGCCACATCGAGCTGCATGCCAACAACGTAGAAAGTGCGAAATCTTTTTATTCCTCACTTTTTAACTGGAAACTGAATGACATGCAAATCTGCGACGACCACACCTACACCATGATTGACGTGGGTGAAGGTACCGGCGGAGGCATGCTGACAAACCCGATTCCTGATGCCCCCTCACACTGGCTCTCTTACGTGCAAGTGGAGAATTTGGCTGCCTCGACGGAAAAAGCAAAATCACTGGGGGCGACCATCATTCAGGAGCCAACCGAAGTTCCTAATTTTGGCTCTCTTAGTGTGATCTCAGATCCGACCGGCGCCACACTTGGACTCTGGCAGCCAGCAAGCTGATGATCCAATTTGCGCTCAAATCAGTTCTCTCGTCAATTTAATACCAGCACCAGGAGACATTCTCATGCCCATCAACACCAAAACCGTTCAAGATCGCCGTGACGTCCATTACAATTCCATGGATCAACTGCTTGAAGATGCAGAACAAATGGTGGCGGGCCCTTCCCGCACGTTGGGCAACTGGTCGCTGGGTCAGATCCTGGAACATCTGGCAATTACCATGCATAAATCCATTGATGGCTTTCCCGCATTGGCTCCCTGGCCGATTCGGGCCATGATTCGCTTGATGATGAAACAAAAATTCCTCACACAACCGATGCCGGCTGGATTTCAGATTTCTAAAAAGATTGAAGCGGTGCTTCCTAAAGAAAATGACGCAGCGAAAGCGCTCAATGAATTACGAGCGGCCATCGAACGGTTGAAGCAGGAACTTCCTCAGGCACTCAACCCTGGATTAGGCCGGCTCACTGTTGATGAATGGAACGCCTTTCATCTTAGACATGCAGAATTGCATATGAGCTTTGTAACCTTAGAATAAGGCGCCGTCATGCTAAATTCACTTTGATTGGGTCCCATCCTCTGGGCCTCTTGAAAGCCTTGCGTGCAACGTCAATTTTGTTAGCATGAGACTAATGTCAGAATCAGGATCACGTCTCAATGACTAGGATTACGAAGCTGCTTATTCACGAAGGAAACCCATGTCAGAAGCATCGCCTCACCGACAACTCGATCAAATGATTACCGGGTATTGGACTTCGCAATCCATTTTTGCAGCCGCAAAATTAGGAATTGCTGATTTGCTCGAAGAGGGACCTCAACACGTAAATCAACTGGCTGCTGCCTCCAATACAAACAGCGATGCTCTCTATCGGTTACTACGTGCCCTGGCAAGTATCGGTATTTTTGCTGAAGAGGAACAGAGACGGTTCTCATTAACGCCACTGGCTGAACTATTACGCAGTGATATTCCCGGATCAAAACGTGCCTTAGCCATGATGACTGGCGATGAACAATTTCATGCCTGGGCCGAAATTCTTTACACCCTTGAGACAGGTAAAAAATCATTCGATAAAGTATTTAATAAGCCGATCTTTGAATACCTGTCCGAACATCCCGATAAGGGACATATTTTCGACCAGGCGATGACTGGAATTCATGGCAGGGAAACCAGCACGATACTCGAAGCCTATGATTTTTCTGAATTTAAAGTGCTGGCTGACATCGGAGGTGGAAACGGATCGAACCTCATCGGTCTATTGCAACATTACCCTGAAATGAAGGGCATCCTCTTTGATTTGCCGCATGTGGTCGAGCGATCGCAAACGAATCTAGAAAATGCAGGTCTTAACAATCGCTGTGAGTCGATCGGTGGTAGTTTCTTTGATTCTGTCCCGCTAACGGCGGATGCGTACCTGATGCGACACATCATCCATGACTGGGACGATGAAAAGTCGCTGACCATTCTTCGTAACTGCCATGCGGTAATGCCGGAAAACAGTAAATTGCTCGTCATCGAAAGCGTCATTCCCCCGGGTAACGAACCGTTTGCAGGCAAATTCCTCGATCTGGTGATGATGCTTATTCCCGGAGGCAAAGAACGAACAGAAGAAGAATATAAAACACTTTACAATCAGGCAGGATTCGAACTGACGAGAATCGTTCCCACAAAAACTGAACTCAGTATCATCGAAGGTGTGAAACGTTAAACTTATCTCTGAATTCTTGATTACAGAAACCGGATGGATACCCCTGCCCCCACAAAGTAGTTAATGGCGGCCTCGTTCAAGCCCACACCAGCACTGATGTCCAATTGCAGATTATTGTTTATCAGATATGTGAAGCCGGCGTCAAAATAGTGTTCTGTCTCAGCCGTATTCGCACCACTGGGTATGAGCGCAAACCACTCGGTGAAGGCTCCCCACTGTTCTGTTAGTGTGTAACTGACGTTAAATGACTGAGCGATTTCCAGAAAGGATCGGCCGTTGTCATCGATACTTTGATTTCCCTGAGTCGAAGCCGCAATCGAAATGAACTCATTCAGTTCCCAGGCATAGACCCAATCGAGCCCCGGTTGCAGTTTATGTGACGTAAACGCAGGACTCCCCGTCGGAATGCTCATTTGAACGATGATCGCCATCTCCGGCATGGCTCCCGTCTGAGGAGTCAACGCGAACTGGAGTGCGGTATAAAGATCTTCGCTGCCTACTGTGGTATTCTGAAATGTGCCAATGGCAATGCTTTGCTGAAGAGGAGAAAAACCGATACGAAACTCAAGCCAGTCTGCCACAATACCCCTGCGAAAAAGAAACTCTCCAAACGACTGAGTACTGACCTGTCGACCGCTATTCTTATCATCTAAATAAGTATATCCAGATTCAAGCTGAGAGACGCCTTTTCCTACGGTGACAGAGGTCGAGGTAAAATTAGGACGATCGGTTTGCAACGGTTTATCCAATTGAGGTCCACCAGAGCAATCACTGCCTGCACTCCACTGAAATAGAGTGCCACAGCAAGGAGAAAAAAAGAGTCCCTTTACCGTCTTACACTGGTATTGAATATTCTCATATTCTGTCAGCGATTTTCCCAACTCACTCTGGACATACTGGAATGCCTCATCTTCGGCAGAAGTTTGACTCGTCCAGCAGGCTAGAACAACGGTAAGCAGGCAATTCCAGATTCGAATACAATTTGTATTCATCGTTCCTACTCTTTATTTTTGCTCAAGATATAAAACGAGAGCCGCTGTTTTCTTCAACTGCGGGATTGAGGTGGTGATGTACTATTATTGCTCTTCCATGAAGGGAACCTGATCCTCAGCGAGTGCCGCCCGATAATCAGCCTGTTCCAGGAAATAAAGTAGTTTTGCATCTACGGCTTTCTCGGCGGATTCCACCGCATATTGTTCGCGTAGCGTTACTTTCAACAAGTCTGATAATCCTTCTTCGAAGTTGACTCGCTCTCGTCGCGCCAGGTCCTCTGCATACTCAACTGCCTGCTGTGCCTGCTTCGCCTGTTCAAAGGCTCCGCTTAAACCAGCATAAGCTGACTCGACATCAGCGATTATCTTTTCTTCCGTCAGTTGTCGCTTGGCATTGAGTTGCGAAAGCTTGCCTTCAATGGCCATCAACTTACCACGAGCCTTACGACGTTCAACGGGAACTTCTATCAACAATAAGGCATCTAATTCAAACGGACCTTTATCATTAATTGAACTGGTTCTCAATCCCACGTCCTGCGAAGCCTGCATGACTAGATCGACATTAGGAAGATAATCGTTACGCGCCTGAGAGTAATCGACATCCAGTTGGCGTTGTATGAGATCGAGCGTATAAATTTCCGGGCGTTGCTCCACTGCGATCTTCGCATCTAATGACACCATTTCTCGATCAATGGGCTCCAGTTCGGGAAATTGGGGAAGACTCTCTGGTCGTGGAATCATCGGTCTGCCGTTCGCATCACGATAGTATAATGACAGCTTAACAGCTTTCTGCTGTAGCTTACGTTCCGCATCCGCTCGTTTACCCAGACGCTCCGCCACGAGTCGTAAGTTGTCGGTTAATTCTGGTGGATCGAGGAACCCATTTTCGACTTGACTCCGAATGCGCTCTGTTCGATCTTGAGCGAGGCTCAGCACGCGTTCCGCAATTCTCAATTTGGCTCCTGCGGCAACCCAATCCCAATAGGCGTAGCTTGACTCTTGCACAAAACCAATGAGTTGCGCCTGAATATCTGGCTCAACCGCTTCACGACCAAACGTTGCACGCCATAAGTCGGCTCGACGGGAGTCGATATCTCGATTGCGAGACAGAGGCACTGAGAAACCGGCTTTGAACTCACCACCATCGTTTGTCTGCCGTTCGAGATACCAGGGCTGAAAGCTACCACGGCCGATACGATACCCGGCAAATGCCTCTCCCCCCTGATACAGTGGTTGAATAAAGCCGATGTTCTGGCGATAAGTCTTATAAAAACCCATCGGACCGTTTTCGCTGCCCGCTTTTACTTTTCGATCAAAGGCTCCCAGGGTTGCTAATCGCTCACCTGAAGCAACGTCACGTGAATAGAAGGCCGCTTCGAGAAGAGGGTAACTTTGATAGACTGAGTCGATGACTTCATTAAGATCGAGTCCATCATCAACGGAATCATAACTGTCCACAGCGGGAGGGAGTTGAGGAATCGTCATCTCATCGGCAGGCTCTTGACTTTCTTGTGCCTGATTGTTGACCGAGATAAGTTCGATGTCTTGGGACTTAGACTCACTCTCTTGAGTTCCAAACTCAGTTTCAAATTCTTTATCGATCTGACTCTGATGTTCTTTGTCCAACCCCATCGAATCAGACGCCAACTCTACCGGAGGTTCATCAGCTATTTTCGCTGGTTTTGATTCAATGGCAACATATGCAATGTGATCATCTGAGACAGGTTTTGACTGAGTCACTTTCTGACGTGACCCAGAACATCCCACTGCTATGGCTGCTATCAACGGTATCAAAACTCTGATCATTGCTCAATCACTCTACTCGACAGCGCACTGGCAGCTTTAATTGTTGTTACAATTAGAATAATCTGCACAAACCGGTCTATTGTAGAATTCGGCAGAAGTACACCTGGTATTTAACTTTGAGTGGGAGCACACTCATCGTATTAACACAAAGTCTTTATATTATCCCGAAAAACAGCAAAGGCGAAAAACTCTTCTTATTTTACCTAAAATCACTTCGGAAGCTTAGGTGGCTTGCTTTTGTCACTCTTCTCTCCTGGCTCATCCATTGAGACGACCGGTGGGAAGCCGTTAAGGTTACGCCAGACTTCATACCAGAGAGGGACACGATTCAAAAGGACCCAGGCATTGGCACGCACTCCCTGACGAAGAAAACGGTCTGTTGGCCACGCAGGTTCGGTAGGATCAGGCTTGATCAAAATTCGAAACATGCCTTTACCGTTGTCAATCGAATCCACGGAAACCACATCTCCTCCAAACGTCCCCACGGCAACAGAGGGCCATCCCGCAAATTGAACGGCAGGCCACCCCTCGAACTGCAACCGCACATGACGCCCTGGTTCAACCAATGGTGCATCGTTTCCATCGAGCCAGATTTGCACCGAGCGGTCTTTTGTGTAAGGCACAATCGTGCAAATCGGATCTCCCTGTTTCAAGATGGCGGTTTTCAGATTTGGTGTGATCTGAACGATATAACCATCAAAGGGAGCATCAAGGATCTGATTTGACTGGCGAGATACTTTAACTTGCATATCAACCAGTTCTTTATTTGCTTTGTTTAACTTCTGCTTGGTTTCTTCGATCTTACTTTTGTCCTTCGAAACATCGACCTGTGCTTTTTCCAGAGATGCTTGTGCTTTCTCAATCTCGACTTGGGCCTTCTGGATGTAAGCACTACGATCACTGATTTTCCCATTCAGTTCCTCCATTGCAGAAGCATAGTAAGACTCGCCGGCCTTCGCTTTCCCTTTTGCTTCGTTAAGCTTCCGAAAGACCTCTTGCAGCTTCTGCAACGAGATATTATCGGCAGCTTCCAATTTCCGCATACGGTCATATTCGGCCTGCAGTTGTGGTAACGCTGCTCGATACACATTCAGTTCCTGTAACTTAGCATCCACTTTCTTTCTCGCCATTTCGACATACGCATCTTGTGCTCTAGTGACATCGTCTTTCACGTTACCATAAGTCGTAACCTGATCGTTAATTGTGTTAACAACTAACAGTGATTTTTCTAGCGCCGCTTCATCGGCCTCGAGCTGTTGTTTTGCAGATGCGACAGCCTGCTGGCTATTCAGCAATTGTATATTCAAATTTGAGGTGTACTGATCGTCCAGGTCTCGAATCTCTGCGATGAACTGACCTTTTTTGACCCGCGCGTTCTCATAAATGTTGTCACCCCAAAGGGCAATTCTCCCCTTAATCGGTGCTTGAATGACCTGCTGACGTTGATCGGGAGAATAGGCGAGAACATTACCTGTGCCAGTCACTGATTGCTGCCAGGGAGCGAACGCCATCAATAAAATTGTAAACACGAGCACAATGAACAGATATTTGGCAATCTTGCGGGCAATCCGCGATGATCTGGCAAGTCTGAGTGAAGGCATACTCGATTCGCTATATGCAACCGGTGCCAACATCGACCAGCGCTGTTGCTCCGTTTGAGATACAGGTGTATCAAGCTGTTGCTTAGTTGACATGAGCTCCCCCCTCTGTAGAAACGATTCCATCTTCACCGAAAGTTTGGATCTCCGTCCCTGCACTCGCCAGATTTTGTCGTCCCGTGACCATGATTAATGTCCAGAGACGATTTGAATCAACCAGCATCTGAGTTAGTTGTTCGGCTTCCTCATCAGAAAAGGCATCGATCATTCCGTCAATGAGCAACAGTCGAGGACGTGCCACAATTGCCCGGGCAATCATCAATTTACGTGTCTGATTTTCGGTGAGTGGAAATCCATGTTCCACTATATGTGTTTTGATACCTTCGGGCAATCGCAGTACATCGTCAATTAGTCCTACTTGTTCTAATGCGTCTCGAACATCGCTCGTCGAAACGTCGGGACGCTCCAAATGGACATTCTCTTCTAACGTACCGGAAAAGATTTCAATATCTCGAACCAATGCGACATGCTTTCTGAGAGCGTCTGGTCTCAGATCGCGCGGATCAATCCCGTTTATGGAAACATGCCCTTCTGCGGGCGATCGTAAACCGAATAACAGATCCAGTAACTGGCTCTTACCGCTTCCACAAGGTCCCATGAGAATCATTCTCGCGCCGCTCTCAACAGTAAGATTGATATTTTCAGTATGAAAAAGCTGATTAGGTGTTTCATAGCTGACATTGCTAACTGTGACTTCAGCCGGTCGCTCATGAGAAATCTCGAGTAACCCATCCTGGCGTTCCATAGGCAGATCAAACAGAATTCCCAGTTTGTCGATCGAGGTCAAAAGGTCATAGAAACTCTGTAGTTGTTTACCTGACTTGGCAAAAGAGCCAACGATCACCGTAACAATCAATTCGGCTGCCACTAACTGCCCCAGTGTCAACTGATTGGTGATGACGAGCCATCCACCTAATCCCAGTAAAGCAGTACTTGCAACTGCCTGCATCCCCAACGCAAAGATAACTTGTCGCATGAAGATACGGAAATGTTTTTTACGTGCACTCAGATATTCATATGTTAAATGATCAGCCTGATCGAGAGCAAATTCGGCAGCCCCGCGATAACGAAAGGCAGTCGGACAACCAACGAGGTCTTCAAGCCAGGCTGCAACTTTGTATTTGGCTTTCGACTCTTTAATACTGGTTTTGACTGCACCACGTCCGAGTACAAAAATGACAAAAGCGATCAATCCGAGTAGAACCATGTCGAAACCGAGTAACCACGGATGATAAAATGCCAAAACGGTCATACCAATCAACGTAGTCAACACGAGAGAAATGCCGTCTAACAATAAAATCGCCAGTGCTTTTTGAGCTGTAACGACGTCAAAAAACCGGTTGACCAATTCTCGTCCCGAATGACCTTCAATTGCAGAGGGATCCACCCGTGGTAGTCGATAGGAAAGGTCTGCCGTCACGCGCGCAAAAAGTCGGCGTTGAATGATTTCCACAACATAGGTTTGCAGAGCTAATAAGATGGCTGAAAACGAAAGAAATGCCAGCAACATGATTGCCAGAAGAATAACTGGTTGTAACAATCGGCCAAATGCGACGATGTTGACTAACGTCTCAACGGCCAGAGGAGTCGCTAATGCTAATAAACCAGTTACGAGTGAATAGACTACGATAATCCAGATATCCGAAGATTCTGGCTTCATTAGAGCCAGCGTTCGATTGAACGGCTCTCGCTCATGTCTTTCTACTGTCGAAAAATCGGAAGCCGTCAGTTCAGGATTAATGATGAGGCAGCGTACTACTTCATCATTACTTGTAATTTGCAGTGCCTTCCGCATCCTGCGTGCACTAAGCCACGTTTGGTTTTTTTCTTGTTGGGGTTGTAAAACCTGAAATCGTCGTCTTTTAAATGAAAGAATCGCAGTCCAGCAGTGTGGATCACCCACACGAGTGATAATCTTTCCCCCCTGTTTGGTGATATCCATCAGCTCACGGAACGTACAATCCATCACCTTATCTTTGAGCCCTAAACTACGGCTCGCTTCCGTTAGCCAATTCCACCAATCGTCGTCTGTCTCAGGTGTTCTTGCAGAAGTCGCTTCCATCAATGCGCGGCGAATTCTTGAACGATCTGCCGAATGACCTGTATTCACAGCCAGTTGCTCAAATAACAAAGCAGCGACTTTGATATCATTTTGCAGTGCCTTCACATCAGCGTCGGCAGTGGAATCCACGTTATTAGGGGGAGTAGTTGACATGAGCAATTCGTAAGGAGAAGACTTAATGAGGAAAAAACAACGACCTTGATCTCTTGCAATAGTTACAACAAATCCAGTCGTTTTCTAATGGTGTAGAGAAAACAACTTCAAATCCTTCGCATGTGAAGCATATCCCAGACGCAGAACATGCGAACACATAAGAAAATTAAACGAGATGAAGCTCTTTTGGTCTATCGACAAACTTGCACATGACATCCTACAAAACTTGTTGGTCCTTCCCCTTGTTTTAATCACCCCATTATTTTAGGCAGTTCCAGAGGAGGGACAACCCACGAAATGAAATTCGTGATAAATACTTACTATATCTGAAGATTGAACAACCGAGATTTGCATTGTACGCTGATCCAATGTGTTTAAATGATCAACGTAGTGAAGACAAGACAGGATCAAACAAAATCAGTCATCCACATCATGAAAGAAAAACCATGAAATTGCATACCCGATTTTTGCCACTCCTGCCAGGGATCCTCTTGATTACATTGAACCCCTATTTTGCGGAAGCCGAACAGCCTTTGATCGTCGCCCATCGAGGGTTATTACAAGTGGCGCCAGAAAATACACTTGCCAATTTCCGAGCCTGCCTGGAATTGCGGCTCGGTTTTGAATTTGATGTACAGCGAACGAAAGACGGGCATTTCGTTTGCATTCACGATAGCACCATCGACCGTACAACAAACCAGACAGGCAAGGTCTCGGATCTGACCTTGGCAGAGATAAAAAAACTCGACGCAGGCAGTTGGTTCGATCCTCGATTTGCCGGGGAGCGGGTGCCGACTGTGGAGGAAGTTCTGCAGCTGGTCGCCGCGTATCGACAGCATAAAATTTTGATTGCCGTCGATTTTAAAGAAACAGATGTAGAACAGGACGTCGTACGCATTGCTGAAAGATTGAACGTGTTGAACCGGCTGCTATTCATTGGCAGAACGATCCAGGAACCAAAAGTTCGTGCCAATATTAAAGTCATCTCCAGCAAAGCACAAACTGCGGCTGTTGCCAATAATGCCTCTGAATTTTCTGCTGCGCTGGCGGCTCGGAATGCGGATTGGGTTTACGTGAGATATCTACCATCAAAAGAAGAAATCGAACGCGTGCATCGTGCAAACAAACGCGCGTTTATCGCAGGAGCCACAGTCAGCGGTAAGGTGCCAAAGAACTGGCAGGATGCAGCCAGTGCAGGTATCGATGCCATCCTGACTGATTACCCACTGGCACTCCGAGCCACCCTCAAGCAGAAGAAACAGGTAGCGAACAGTAAGTAAAATCATAATCTCCAACGAACCCTACTCAAACAACTCATGTCAATGTATCGTCCGTTGCATATCGTCCATCCAGCGGCGTTCAGGTCACCTGTAAAGGTTTGGTGCTGGACGTTCCGTGTAGGGAATCTGAAGGGTCGATAGCAATGCAGGTTAGCTCAACAGGTTAGAGCCCCAGATTGTTAATCTGGTTGTTGCGGGTTCGAGTCCCGTACCGACTCCCAAGGCCGTTGGTGAAGAACCAACACCCATGAAACCGGACGGAGGCAGATGTCCGTTGGATCGGCTTTGGGTAATGGACTTCACGTGGATCGCCTGCGATCTGCGTGGGGAACGTTGCCTGAGGCAGCACAGGATGACGCTTTGTAGTGCGTGGATACCGCGTTCGTGCTTGAGTAGTTGAAAAATCAGGAAACAACGAGGTTCACCAGAACGGAATCCTACGGGAAGCCGTGAAGGAAACTTCGGCGTGAAACGATTCGGACGCTGCTGAAGACGTTTGCTGAAACGCACTCCGCGATTCATCTGTGTGATCGGCGAACATTCTGTCTTCGAAAGGTGTCTTTATCAAACTTGTCACGGTATTGGAGCCGTGTTTTTTCATCGTCTTCCCTTCTTGAAACAGAGTGGAAGCTAAAAGTCCGGGGATGATCCCCGGGGAGGTATGTGATGTTCGGCATCAAGCGTTACAAAATTCGCAGCTATGAAATGGGTCTGTTATTCCGCGATGGTGAATTCAAGGGATTGCTCGAAAGCGGTACGCACTGGTTTATCAACCCGCTGTTCAAGGTTCACGTCGACGTGATCTCGCAGCGCGATCCCTGGTTGGTTCACGAGAAGCTGGACCTGATCGTCAAATCAGGAGTGCTGCAGGAACGCGCCGTCGTATTGGACCTGAAGGACAACGAACGGGCACTGGTGTGGATCGAGAACCGATTCAGCCACATCCTGCCAGCGGGCTTATACGCCTACTGGACGGGTCAGAAAGAGGTCCGTGTTGAAGTCGTTGATGCTCATACGGTATGGTTCGAACACGCAGACCTCAAGGTCATCGCTCGCTCACCAATGGTGCAGAGTGTGCTTGATGTCTGCAAAGTTGAACGTGACCGAGTCGGTGTGCTGTTCATTGACGGTCGCTATGTCGACACGCTGGCTCCCGGTCTGTATGCCTTCTGGAAAGGACAGTCGGAATCCAAAGTGGTCGAGATTGACCTGCGGGAGACGATGGTTGACGTCAGCGGCCAGGACATCATGACGGCTGATAAAGTGACGTTGCGTATTAACGCAATTGTTACATACAAGATCATCGACGCGCGCAAAGCGGTCAGCCAGACGGATGACGTACGGCAGGCATTGTATCGGGAGACACAGCTCGTACTGCGTGCGATGCTGGGTGCCCGTAACCTCGACGTCTTCCTGATGGAGAAAGACGCTGTGGCGCGGGACATCGAGGAAAATGTTCGTCAGCGCGCCAGTGAATTGGGTCTGAAGATCGCTTCAGTTGGAATCCGGGATGTGATTCTGCCAGGTGATATGAAAGATCTGATGAACAAAGTTACGGAGGCGAAAAAAGCAGCCGAGGCCAACCTGATCTCACGGCGTGAAGAGACGGCGGCAATCCGTAGCCAGGCTAATACGGCCAAACTACTACAGGATAATCCAGTACTGATGCGGATGCGTGAACTGGAAGTCCTGGAAAAGATCGCGTCGAACAACAAGCTCAATATCGTCCTAGGCGAGAAGGGCTTGGCGGACAAAGTAGTCAACCTGCTATGATCACGGTCGCGATGTCATCCAGCACCCCAGGTCTGGGCAATCAGACCTGGGGTGTTATTGTTTCAGAACCTATAAAAGACATGAAACTTTGACATATCAAGCTTACGCAATTGAGGAGACTCAGAATTCTCCCTCACTCGATTTTTACTTACGGCTCCTCAACGAGTTGAAAGATATCCTCCACTCGCACATCGAACGCTCTGGCAATTCGCAACGCAAGCAGAAGCGAAGGAGCGTACTTTCCCGATTCGAGAGCAATGATTGTCTGCCGAGTGACACCAACCTGACTTGCGAGCATTTGTTGGGTCATCTCGTCGTGTTCAAAACGAAAGCGGCGAATTTGATTCGTAAGAGTTCCCTGTTCTTTGCTGGGCATGCCCTTCATCCTCTACCGTGCTGGACGAGAGTGGCAAGCGACTTCAAACCGAGAAACAGCACCAGTGCGTAAAATACGCTCCACTGAACGACCATGACAGGAATACTGCCCTGCTTCCCATAGACCATTGGTAACAGGAGACTGGCCACAAGCACATAGACGACCCAAAAAACTGAGTAACCAAGTAGTGTAGAACGCTTTTCAATCAATAAATCCCGTTCATCCATGACAACTTCATTTTCTCGCTTTCGGTAGAAGAATGGTCCAAAGCCAAGCAGACCGCACAATCCAAGTGCACCGTTCGCTTTCCACCCCAGAAATGGATACAAACATATAACTGCGATGAGACTTACTAAGATCACCATCAAATTGAACCAGGCGTGTTTCTGTGATGCAGACATAGGAGAACTCCTTTGACAATCTAAAAATACTTCAGAATCACTGAAATCAATTGTAATGCAAACATTACTTAATGTAAAGCAAATATTACATAAAATTAGCTAAAAACATGCAAAAAATCACTGAGAATAAGAATCTCAACATCGTTTTGGATGAGAAAGGCCTGGAGGGTAGAGCCGTTAACCTGCCCTAGCCACCAAAGCGATGCCAGCAAATACTTGAGTTCTGACTCAATCAGAATCAGACGAATTGCTTTTCTGAAAAAGAACAACGTCATCACCAGACACAGTCAAAGTTGCACTCCAACGATTGGCCAGCCACTGAAAGGTTTCGAGTGAAAAGAAGCAGACATGTGTTGGATCATTTTTATAGTGCCAACTTGAAAATGCCTGCCGGTTAATAACGCGTTTTGTCATAACTCCCAAAAAACCATTTTGTTTTAAACAAGACCAAAGCCGATCCAATTCCTGTCGTGGCTGATGTAAATGCTCTACGACCTCAGAGGCTGTTATAAAATCATACTGCTGTTGTAACGGTGAGAGGTCGGGGGCATAGAAGGGATCATAAATCGCCATTTTATGTCCAGCCTCTTCAAACATCACAGAGAGCGTTGGCCCCGGACCCGAACCAAAATCGAGGCCGTTACTGCCGGGTACTATGCGTTCTGACAAGGGAGTAAAAAGTCGTCCCAGAAAACTACGGTAGCGAGGATCATCGACAGAGTTTTCGTGATGATTGTATTGTGCCTGTTCTTCTTTGGGAGACAAAAAATATTTGGGCGGCACAAAAACCAAGTGGCAAGTCGGGCAGTAAAAATACTCGCGACGGTCCTGATGGAAAGGGCTCCTTTTTTCAGTAAAACATAAGGGACAGCTTTGGTTAACAGACTCTTGGCTCACTGAGACTATTCCATTGTGTGATTAATGATATATAACATGGTCGAAAAGAACTGCATGATTTACCAAGGCTTTTCGATTTTCTTTCTTAACAAACGGCTGTTTCTTGCTCACCATTTTTCAGAGATCATCACTTTTTTGTTACTTTTCTTTCTCAAGTTCCAGCAAACCCGGTCCAAGCAGGGTAAACGAGAGTCGTTTGCTGTCGGGTGACCAGGCAACAAAGAAGACCTCGGTATCCTCAGGTGCCACATAAAGTTGTTTAACAGCGGAGCCCTTAGTCGTATTGATCAATTGTATTGATGAACCATTTAACGTAAGCGCAATCGTTGCTCCATCAGGTGACCAGTCAGGCCAGGTTTCGTCGAACCAGGTTTTACCATCGCCACCTCCCCATGGATTTCGCCAAAGCTCCGTGTAAGACTCGGGCG
This sequence comes from Gimesia aquarii, assembly GCF_007748195.1. Classification (NCBI taxonomy): domain Bacteria; kingdom Pseudomonadati; phylum Planctomycetota; class Planctomycetia; order Planctomycetales; family Planctomycetaceae; genus Gimesia; species Gimesia aquarii. The sequence goes on along the minus strand of NZ_CP037920.1, from coordinate 1,613,845 downwards.
CTTCTACTGGATCGAAAATCCCCAGCACCCGATCATTTCCATCCTTAACAGATGCTGCAAATTGTTTTTTGTTCGGCGCCCAGGTAGGCAGACTAACACCAGAATAATTGGTTAGGATTTCCTTGCGCTTTCCCGTCTTCACATCGAACAGCAGAAATTTACGAGGACTCATATGGCTACTGACCGCCAGAATCGATTCACCATCTGGAGACCACTGCCCGTGAACGGCATAACCAAGACGTCGACGATTCTTTCCGTCTGCATCCATAACCCACAAACCTGCTTTTGCTCCGATTGGGTTATTGCCGTTGATGAGGAACGAAATCTGCTTGTCATCGGGTGACCAGGATGGCGAGAGACCACAGCCAAGGTCCACTTTCTTCCCTTCATCCGGACCATTGATGCAAAATTTGACAAGGTGAGACTTTGAATAGTCACGTCCGGGATAGGGAGTGGCACCACAGGCAATCCATTTTTCATCATGAGACCAGGCAGATCCTCCCAGAAACGTATACCCGTCAAGCAATGTTTCATCTGCGAGTAATTCCAGGTTGCTCCCATCACGGTCTATGGCATATATATGACCAATCAGGCCAGGATTTTTACGCGTATTTTTCTTATTTGGCTCTTTTGCCGCCACCGTATCAACCTTAGACTGCTTTCTCTGAAGCACTAAGTAACGCACTCCTTTTTCAATAGCAAGATTGACTGCTTCGGAAGGAGCAATCGGATTGACCTCTTCTGTGTCATCATTAACGGCGATCCACAAACGGTCTCCCGCAAGTTGATAGCGTCCGAGTGCTCGCTCTGGTTTTCCGTCTCGCTCATCAAAGAAGTCAATGCGCTGATCGGGAAGCAGTTGAAATCGCCGTTTAGCCGAACGTGAGGGATTTGATTCATTACTCACAGAGAACACTTCCTTGTGGAACGAAACGTTCATTTCTCCCTGTTCGAATGACTCTGCTTTTCTATCGAGCTGCGTCGAAAGCAACCACCATGTTCCATCCAGAGCATCGGCACGAACTGATTTCTCAGACACTACAATATCGTCACCTGGTTTGATAAATGTTTGCCTGACTTGTTTAGCCTGTTTTGTAGATTCTCCACTACTCCTGGCATTAACCTGCGATTTGATGAATTTCTGTTTCACATCTTCCAGAACAGTCGGCCATCGTTTCAGTGATTTCTCATCTGCAAACGCATAGAAGTACCATTGTCCTGTTTTGCCAAGATACTGACTCGAAGGAGGATACCGACTCTCCGGAACCTGAGCTCCCAGACTGGCCATTTCCTTAGTAAACCAGAGCCAGACCGTACTCATATCACCGATGTTCCCATGCCTTGGAACATTTTGGAAACGCATCGGAAAACCATCGACCTCTTCAAAATTGATTCCGGGGCGAACTTTACCTTTGAAGTTAGGATTTGCGATCATATACCATTCATCATGTAAGAGCGGAAGCAATTGACCTACGAGGTCTGCTTCATGAAGCGGACTCGGCGTGACAGCAAATTCAAAACTGTTCGAATCAAGCTGATTCCACGATTCGTACACCGCAGTATACTGTCCCGGTTGTCTCAGGTAATGGGCTTTCGCCAGATCAAATTCAAATGTTGCTGCCTGTCCCGGTTCGAGGGACATTTGATGTTCAAGGAACTGTGACGTTCCTGCCAGAAACGGGATACGCTGTCCGTAACTGTTAAAGATTTTAAATTCGATCTGTTTCACAGCACTTTTAACCTCACCTTGATCGCCGAGGATCGTTCCGACTTTTCGAGTCTGATCTCCGGTGTTCTCGACTTTCAGCTTCACTTTGATCGGCCTTCCCGCTTGAAATGATTTTTTTGACGCAGTGAGTTGAGTCTTGATATCGTTGACAACGCGACCTTCGGTCCATTGACGACGATAGCCTGACAGACGATTCAGAAGGGGATCAAGTGGTGTCTTTGCTTGTGCATCTCCCTCAGCAAGGACCTTTCGCAGGCTGTCCAATCGTAGCAACATTCCCAGGTCCCAGCCTAGATTCATTATCAATGTTTTATCACCAGACGTGACGCGCATCATATACCGCTGTGTTCCTGCTGCTTGTATTAGTGAACTATTTTTTTCGTGTAATAAGGATCCAGAATTCGTGAGCCACGCTACGATTTGTTCAAGCATTTCGTGATTTGTTTGGTCGACTTCATGGGTCAGCCACATTGGATTCCGTTCCTCGCTGAACGGATAGCTGCTCAGTGAAAAATCATAAAAAGGTTTATCGGATGGTCCTTCGTACGCGATGTCGACTCGGAAACGTTTCACATCAATGCCGGCTTCTGCAGGATTGAATTTGCCTGCCTTCCCTGCTGATGGTGCCGGATTTTGTTCCACTTGCTGGTTAGGCGTCGATGCTTGACGTTGGATTCTGACTTGAGCACTTCCCGTGTTATCAGTCGCCGCCGCCTGGCGCATCGAATCGGCAACGCCGAATCCCACAATCACCGCGAACAGAAGTGCGCAGATACCCACAATTCCTGTATGAGGAACATTGTGGGATCTACCCATGATGCGTCGCGCCCGCTGAAGCGACATGCTGGTTTCTCGTCCAAAGAGCGACAAAGCGTGCGCCGGAATCGGTCGACTCGATTCCACTTTTGCCAGGGCCTGCACTAACACTGATTTATCATTACATGCGGCTATTGCAGCATCGTCACAACAGAATTCACGTTCGATACGAATTTGTCTTGATAGTATCCAGGTGACAGGATGATAAAATAACAATGATTCAGTCAATAACTGAAATAAATTCACCAGGTAATCATGTCGACGGATATGTGCCAACTCATGTGCCAAAATCGCATCTAACTGGTCTGGTGATAGATTCACCAGCAAACTCGCAGGCATCAAGATCATCGGACGTAGCCAACCAATGACCATCGGCACTTCAACTAACATCGATTTAACCAAAACAACGGGACGGTTCACTCGCAGACGCCGGGATAGCCTCTCCATCCTTAAACGGAGAGACTCGTCAACGGGTGCCGTCCCGTGAGAACGCAATTTATGAACGACAATCCAGCCGCCTCCATTCCAGACGGCTAAGACTGCGACTCCCATGCACCAACTACCAACTAACCAAGATAGCCAGGAAAAAATTGTAGAAACATTGAATGCTTGCACTGTGATCTGACTTTCATTTTCCGGTTCGCTTCCACTGAGATTATTTGAGACATGATCGTATTGCCTCAAAGTCGAATTTCCGGGTATAGATTGTGAAGCATATTTGTGAACGAATTGCTGTGGCTGATCAGATGAAGTCTGTTTGGCTGTTAAGACAGCCTGGGATTCCTGTGAAACTGGTGGAGCGATCAAAGCAAACGTCACCACCAGCGGAATGTACATCAAAGCCAAACCACAACAGGCAACCCAATAACGAGCCGTTACAGATTTGCGCGCTATTAAGAATCCGATTGCAACAAGAATCCCGATCAACAGAATCTGCCACACAGAGTGCAATAAGGTCCACCCCAATCGCCATACCAAATCGGTTGAAATCAATTCGTTGATCATTTCTGGCCTCCTTCCGAATCCTGGGAAAGCCTCTGAATTTCTTCGAGTTCCTCAACAGACAACCGCCCCGATGAGACCATTCGCATCACAAGACGCATTGCTGACCCTTGAAAAACGCGTTGCGCGAACCCATCGAGCATCTGCAACTGCGTTTCCTCTCTGGCTTGTGCTGGTTGGTAAAGCTGCGGACGAACCGACTCATCACGAACCAGGAGACCTTTTTCCAGCATAACCTGCATCATCTTCAAGGTTGTGGAATAGCCGGTTTCCCGTTTCTCTAAAAGCGTCTCGTGAACATCTCGCACACTTAACGGGCCGTCTTCCCAAAGCACATTCAGTATCTGCAGTTCCACTTCCGTTGGCTGGGATGAACTGGGTCTTGCCATGTTTCCAACTCCTCCAAAAACACAAAAACGAATTCTTTCGTCAATTTAAACGAAAGAATTCGTCAATGCAAGATTAATTTATAAATAAAGGTGTTTTTCGATGTTTTGAAAACAGACTTATCAAAGACTTTTCTCAAATCATTGCTTTTAAAAAAGAGCAGACCGCTGCTGGAGGTTTATCGCTCACTGTAGCCTTGTATCCAAAAATATAGTGTACTATAATCAACCAACATTGATAACGCCTCGAAGGCACCGGGGAGTTTTTCTGACAGACAAAACTCATACACGGTACGCCAAACGAGGCGACTTCGAGCATCTGTGGAATCGCCGAAGAAGTGCTGACCTCATGAGTTGTCTGAAACGAGGAAGTACTGACTCTCACTCAATTTTTTGAGTGGGACTGACAATCTTTTTAACCGGCGAAACGTTGTGGGACAACATTCTTTTCACTCTCTCTTCTTTGGCAAGCCTTTCACATGGAGACCGACCATGCATCATTTAATTCAGACTCTCAACCAGATCTTGAAAGTAAACTCACGTCCAAAACGAGCCCGAATGAAACACCACTCGGAAATCAATCTGATTCCAGCAACGGAAGTACTTGAATCACGCCTCATGCTTACGGTCGTTTCCCTATTTAATAACATAACGGGTGAGCTAACAGTGACAGGTGAGGGAGCAGACTCAATCAACATCGGCGCGGATGGCGTGGGACAAGTTACCGTCAATGGACAAATCATTACTGGATCAATTCAGGCAGCCGATGTAGCAACAATCAATGTCATTGGCGGAAATGACGGTAATGACATTGATTTGTCGGCAGTGACATCAGTGGATTATATTAATCTTTCCACAGTCGTCATAAATGGAGGAAACGGCAACGATGTCATCACCGGCAGCGAATTCGATGAAGAAATTAACGGTGGTAATGGAAACGATACGATTAACGGTGGTGGAGGTCAGGATCTGATCAATGGGGGGAATGGAAATGACAACCTCCAAAGTGGAGATCTTCCTATTGCACCTTCTGATCTGTTTGTAACTCAACAATCGTTTGCCATCGGCGATGATCCACACCTGCTGCGGGCCGGTGATCTCGACGGAGATGGAGACGCCGATCTGGCCATCGCTAACCGCTTCTCAAACAATGTTTCGATTCTGCTGAACGATGGTACGGGAGCGTATGTTTCCGCTGGTACCGTTGCAGTCGGTGCCAGCCCGCAGGATGTCTCGCTCGCTGATCTGGATGGAGACGGTGACCTGGATCTGGCAGTCGCCAATAGCGGCACAACATTTATTTCTGTCCTGTTCAATGATGGAAATGCGGCCTTTGGTTCCCGTGTCGACCTGACGGCGAACAATGAACCGGGAACGGTCATCGCAGCTGACCTGGACGGAGATGGTGATCTGGATCTAGCTGCCACCAACCGCTTGTCAGGAAATGTTTCGCTCTTCTTCAACGATGGCTCTGGAGTATTTGCCCCCGCCGTGAATGTCGGCGCAGGCAACCGCCCCCGCAGTGTGCGGGCCGGTGACCTCGATGGGGATGGAGACCTGGATCTGGTGGTAGCAAACCGCTTCTCCAATGACATGTCGGTCTTACTGAATAACGGAAACGGGACGTTTGCTGCAGCCACCAGTTTTGGTGCAGGTTCCCAACCATTGGATGTGGTACTTAGCGACCTGGATGGAGATGGTGACCTGGATGCCATTGTCGCCAATCTCGGTTCGGCTAACATCTCAGTCCTTTTGAACGATGGCAACGGTTCCTTTGGGGCTGCTACAAACATTGCCACGGGAGCAGGCGCTTTGTCACTGGTCGCGGAAGACTTCGACAAAGATGGAGACGCTGATCTGGCCGTGGTTAACATCACCGCGGGCACGGTTTCTCTACTGTTGAACGACGGCTCAGCAAACTTTGCGGCGCCCGTGAATATCGTCGTCAGTGGTACGCCTCGCGCGATTAACAGCGCTGACGTCGATGGGGATGGAGACATTGATCTTGTCGTGTCACAACAGACCGCCGATGCTGTCGCTGTCATCTTTAATTCGTTTTCAACGGCCGACGACACCATTGTTGGTGGAAATGGAAATGACACTTTGACAGGAGGGCGTGGCCAGGACAATCTGCAGGGTGGGAATGGAGACGATTCTCTCACCGGTGCCGGCGGAGATGACAACTTATTTGGTGGAAATGGTAATGATGCTCTCGATGGTGGCGCAGGAAATGATTCTCTGGATGGATTTAACGGAGATGATACAATCGCAGGTGGATCAGGCAATGACAGCTTGAATGGCGGTAATGGCGATGATTCTCTTGAAGGTGGCACAGGAGACGATTTACTGATTGGCTTTAATGGATCAGACCAGATGGAAGGTGGGGAAGGCGACGACACACTGGAAGGTGGAAACGGTGACGACACGCTTGTCGGAGGGGGAGGCACAGATATTTTGAACGGCGGAAATGGAGATGATCTGCTCATGAGTGGAGATCCAGCATTACCGCCCATCGATCCCACTGACCTGTTCGTAACTCAACAATCGTTTGCCATCGGCGATGATCCACACCTGCTGCGGGCCGGTGATCTCGACGGAGATGGAGACGCCGATCTGGCCATCGCTAACCGCTTCTCAAACAATGTTTCGATTCTGCTGAACGATGGTACGGGAGCGTATGTTTCCGCTGGTACCGTTGCAGTCGGTGCCAGCCCGCAGGATGTCTCGCTCGCTGATCTGGATGGAGACGGTGACCTGGATCTGGCAGTCGCCAATAGCGGCACAACATTTATTTCTGTCCTGTTCAATGATGGAAATGCGGCCTTTGGTTCCCGTGTCGACCTGACGGCGAACAATGAACCGGGAACGGTCATCGCAGCTGACCTGGACGGAGATGGTGATCTGGATCTAGCTGCCACCAACCGCTTGTCAGGAAATGTTTCGCTCTTCTTCAACGATGGCTCTGGAGTATTTGCCCCCGCCGTGAATGTCGGCGCAGGCAACCGCCCCCGCAGTGTGCGGGCCGGTGACCTCGATGGGGATGGAGACCTGGATCTGGTGGTAGCAAACCGCTTCTCCAATGACATGTCGGTCTTACTGAATAACGGAAACGGGACGTTTGCTGCAGCCACCAGTTTTGGTGCAGGTTCCCAACCATTGGATGTGGTACTTAGCGACCTGGATGGAGATGGTGACCTGGATGCCATTGTCGCCAATCTCGGTTCGGCTAACATCTCAGTCCTTTTGAACGATGGCAACGGTTCCTTTGGGGCTGCTACAAACATTGCCACGGGAGCAGGCGCTTTGTCACTGGTCGCGGAAGACTTCGACAAAGATGGAGACGCTGATCTGGCCGTGGTTAACATCACCGCGGGCACGGTTTCTCTACTGTTGAACGACGGCTCAGCAAACTTTGCGGCGCCCGTGAATATCGTCGTCAGTGGTACGCCTCGCGCGATTAACAGCGCTGACGTCGATGGGGATGGAGACATTGATCTTGTCGTGTCACAACAGACCGCCGATGCTGTCGCTGTCATCTTCAATTCATTCCCGCAGATAGCAGGCGACACACTTTCAGGAGGTAACGGAAACGACATTCTTGTAGGTGGTGGAGGTAATGATTCTCTCAGTGGCGGCAATGGAAATGACCTGCTGATTGGAGGGCGTGGCTCTGATATCTTGAATGGAGGGAACGGCGAGGATATTTTAATCGCAGGATCGACCGATCACGATATGAACCAACTCGCACTAATCTCCATTCAAAACGAATGGACCTCAAATCGTAGCTTTGAAACCCGTGTAGCTAATATTAATGGTACCGGCGTTGGCCCTCGACTCAATGATGATTTTTTCCTCAATCTTGATACAGTAACTGATGATGGAGATGACGATTCATTGGCGGGAGACAACGGGAAAGACTGGTTTTTCACAAAGCTGGGTGAGGGTTTGATTGATTTAGAAGCGAATGACCTTCTGACAAGTTTATGATCTGAAAATCGATCAGCTACTTAATCTGAATTCTCTGCCTGCAAAGCATGGAGGCTTTCCAGCAGAGCGTTGAACTCGTCTTTGCAACAGGGGCACTGATGTAAATGATGTTCTACCAATTTCAGTGTATCTGGAACTCTGCCCGAATGGAGCTCGACTTCTGCTAACTCGGATAGCTGCTCATAGCAACTGTCACAATCGAGCTCGTCTGGTTCAACAGATCGGATCATGCCGAGCAAGTTTGTGATGTGTTGTTTGTTTAAAGCCATAACTGATACATTCTTTAGTTTAAGAAAATTTGAAGATCGTCAGCGAAAATCCCTGCTTGTTCAAAGCCTTCACGTAGTTTCATACGCGCGTCGTGAATGAGTTTGTAAACGGCATTCCGATTACTTTCTGTGCGTATCGCAATCTCTTCCACCGGCAAACCATCTAATAATGCACGTACCGCAATTTTCTGTCTGTCGGACAATTGCGTGTCGATCAACTGACCCAGCTTCTGCAAAATGAGCTTCCGATCATGTTCCTCTTCGACAGAACAATGTTCATCGACGGCAACTTGAATCTTCAGACATTGGTCTGCTGAAACACCCTCGAGTGAAACGTCCTGAAAATGTTTTCTACGGAAGCTGCTAATCGCAATGCGCGTGGCAACCGTCATCGCCCAGGTTGTAAAGCGACTACGGCCTTCAAATTGATCAAACGAGTCTATTACCTTCAGAGTCGCCTCTTGTGCCGCATCTTCCACAATCAGCAGCCCACCGGGGCGATGTTTGAGAAATCCTGTCAGTCCACGCACAAGCAGGTTTCGAAGCTCAGCAACCGCCGTTTCACGCTCAGGGCTTTGTTCCTGTAGGCGGGAAATCCAGTGACTATCCTCACGGTTAAATATCACACAACCAACTCCATGAGTCATTAAAAATGAGCGCTGTAAAATTTTGTCACATTACGCGGCTACCGTCTATATTGATCTTCTGCAAACTTCTTCAATTCATTGATTTTCCAGATTCAATTCGGTTTCAACTCTGCTTCGGTGGCCGCTTTGATCTGAAGAGTTTGCGGTGCTTGGATGTAACCAACAACCCGATATTTTTTCCAATCCACTTTCTCAGTTGTTTGCATCATTGTAGAACCTGATGCCGAGGGAGACTTGATCGCTTTAAACAATCGCACCACATTTACATGAGTCAAGTTGCGTCCCTCATTTTCACCGGCGCTTACTTTCCGTTCCGCTGTTTTTTCCACAAGAGCCAGATTAATCTGATCCCCTGCTTTCATTCCTTTGGTCTTCCAGGAGATTTGCAAACCTTCAGTAGCATCTTTAAGCACTAACTGAAGACTGGCGGAAGGAGCTGTTTTAAATGCCGCGAGTATTGCTTCTTGTGCTTGTCTGCGATTTGATCCCACAAATCCTTTTTCTCCGTTGACGATCATCTGTGGCGTATAAACTCTTGATGAACGCAGTGCCCGGGCATAGGCTCTTTGTCGTTCTGTAAACTGGCGCTGGCTGAACGGATCTTTCCAACCAAGATAATTCCAGTAGTCGACGTGAAACGAGAGCGCGTAAATGGGCAATTTATTTTTGTGGGCAATTTCCACAAGACGAGTCAAATTGGCATCCGCGGGAGGGCAACTGCTACACCCCTCTGACGTAAATAATTCCACAACGGCAAACCCTTTTGGAGTCGCTTGTTTTTGCTCAGTGGTTTGAGCCATGGTTTCATTGTCCACCGATTGAAAACAACCGGTTAACACAAACGCAAACAGTAAGGTGACGATCTGAACTTTCAATTGTTGATTCATCACACTCGGTTCCTTTTTAAAACTTGGTATTTTCTGTTCTGAAAAACTCATACTCTTAACTACCGGTGACATGCCTTCCCGTTTCAATTCGTTTTGTAACAATGGTCGTCGGCTGCTTATTTTTTGCGATCGCTTTTGATTGATCGATTGCTTTCACAAAGGGTGCAGGTGTCGCGTAAATACCATCTAACAGGATCGGTTCATTGGGTTTGCCTGCCGGGAAGACCGCGTAAAAAGGAATCGAAGCAGCTGAGTTACCCAACTGACGTAGCAGACGGTCCACTGCCGGGTTAGGCTCTGTTTTATCAGCTCTGAGTGCAATCACGTTTGATTCTCGCAGGGCTGTGGCTACTTCTCTCGTTTCAATCGCAGCCGCTTCATTTGCTTTACAAGTCAAACACCAGTCCGCTGTAAAATCGATAAACACAGGTTTCCCTGCTTTGAGTAAACTTTCCAGTCGCTCAGGTGAGTAAGACTCCCATTGAATTGCCCCCACGGTCTGATTTTCTACAAGAGCAGATTGAGAAACTTCTACATGACTTGAGATGAAACGTTGTGCCGCCCTTTCGAAACGTTGTTGCATCACCCCCTGTAACCAGGTGAAAGAAAGCAATCCAATAACGACCACCATCCCTGCCGCGACAGACCAGGCCTTGAATTGTTTACGCAAGGATTCATGAGCAGGCACGCGGCCTGCATACCAAAGTCCGATTCCCACTCCCAATAGTAACAAAACGGTGGGTACCACAGCGGCAATGGGCATGAAACTCATAAGATAAACAACTGTCGCCAACATGATAAAGCCCATGATCTGCTTGAAGGCGATCATCCAGTTTCCCGGCTTAGGTAAAAAACGAATCATGGAAGGAAATAGCCCAATGATTAGATAGGGACTGGCCATCCCCAGACCAACGGTTGCAAACACACTAAACGTTAAATAGCCTGGCTGAGTGACCGCCCACGCTAAAGCTGCACCAAGAAAGGGGCCGCTGCAGGGCGTCGCCAGTAATGTACTTAACACGCCCTTACTAAATGCACCCTCATAACCTTCTTGGGGAGTCTTGCCCCCCACTGATCCCACAAAGCCAGGTAATGGAATTTCCCAGACTCCCAAAAAACTCAAACCAAAGGCGAAGACAATCGCAGACAGACTGACTGTAAACGCGGTGCTGCTAAATTGTTCTCCCCATCCCAGCCCGGCAAAGACGGCCAACGTAGCAAGTACCATCATGACAGACAGTAAGCCCACTGTATACGAGAGATTCATTAACAAAATACGTTTTCGATCCGAATTGGCCTGCTGAACAAACGAGAGAAGTTTTAATCCGACAACGGGAAGCACACACGGCATAAAATTCAGCAAAAAACCTGCGATGAATGCCAACGGCAAAACAGACCATGCAGACTGTGGCTTTTGCTGGTTGGTGATGTTCAATTCATTAAGTGAAAAGCTTGAATTCTCCTGATCATCTATCGAGCTCATTTCGTCAGAATTATTATCACCCATTGTTTGCTTTAAGCTGAGATCCATTGCCGCTGTTTCTTGTTGCGTTGTTAGGGGATGACTAGTGCCTGCTAGTTGTACCTGAAAGGGAGTCGTCGTCGGAGCAAAACAACGATCTTTTTCACAAGCCTGCGAAAAGAGTGTACCAATGATAAAAGTGGCTGCATTTGAATCTTTAAGTTGAATGCGTGATCGCCAGGAAACAGTTCCTTCATGCTCATGTAACTCGACTCCCAGTTTTTCGTGTTTCATTAGAACCGGTTCTTTCGAGGGAACGAACGGCCCTGCTGAGCGAATTTGATTGTCTGGTTTCAGAGTAATCTTCGTTGCTAAAAAAGGTTTTGGCTGAGATTGTGCATAAATGTGTAAGCCCGGTTGTATCTTTGCGGTGATCACCAATTCTGCTTCATCAGGAGCCACTCTTGATACCTGTGCAGAGATTTCAACTTGTTGAGGGTTGTCCTGCTCTTGTGCGATCGAACTGACAAAAGGCAAGAACAAGAAACCGCAGAGAACAAAGTAAAAGAGTGACTTAGTAAACATGATGACATTCTTTCGTCTTGTTTGGGCCATTTATGTATGAAAAGGGAGAAAGAGGAGCCGAGACTCATAGTAAGAAACGGCTCCATTGAGCTTCTTTCGAGAAACGATTGAGAAAGAAAGCCTCTAGTTGATTACTTTCAACGAAGTTGGTTTCAACCAGGAAATCTTACCAAGTGATTTAATGACCTGGCCTTTGACCTGGAGTTGTTGTCCCTGAAAGCGAGCTGCATAAATCTTGGGGTAAAGCTTGTGTGCCTCTTCGACCACAATGACGCGGCCTCCACTAGCGTTGATTGCCAAACCTAATTCATCCGGGCTGCCAATGGGAGTGACACCATGTTCGCAACCAGCACATGTCGACTTACCAGCGAAGCTTTCTAATGTTTTGCCGGGTTGATTCGTTCTGAAGCTGATTTGTTGTGTCTCTTGTTTCATTCCTGCAAGTGCGTAAAAGTCAGGTGCTCTCCGAAATTCTGCTTGCTCTCTTACTGAGGGAAAGAGGTATCGAAATCCGTTGTGAATTTCGGTAAATCTGGTGTTACCGAGCACACGTTTATTAACTTTTTTATAACAAACAACACACAGCCCATTGGCGGCTAAGTCTGTGTCAATAAAAGCAAATGGGTCGGCAAGGAAGGTTTTCTTTTCACTCTCGCCTGGAAAGAGATAGAGCCGATTCTTGTAAATGGCAACATGATCAATGTTTCCGGGAACCCGTTTTTTAAGTTTTTTATAACAGACAGTACAGTCGCCTGCTAAAGCGGGTACATATTTGACAGGATTTTGATCAAACTTTCGTTTAATCGCAAGGTTTGGGAAAAAATAAGTCACGTTATCATAGGTCGAGTGAAATTCACGTCGTCCGCGTTCCCATTTTCGCGCCTCGAGCACACACACGGGACAATAACCTTTCAAGCCGACTTTGTGTCCGGGAGTATGATCTGCTTGAGACACTTGAGAGAATGCGGGGCTCATCAATAATGTGACGACGAAAGTGGCGAACAGGGATCTGCGAGAGATTTTTGTAGACATGAAACTTTCCTTCTCGACTAAAAAATTGGGAAAACGACAACCAGAGAGTTTGGTTGATGACCTGGGTTATGATCATGAGACGCAGGTTCTCGCAGGTGTCTTACCAAAAGAAATGGAAAGTTTTTTCTGAATGTAAGATGAATCACAAATTGTGTTTATGAAAAGTGAACCATTTCACAAATCGGGCGCGAATTTGTGAGAAAAGATACAAAGTATCTTCAGAGAATGTGGAGGACTCGGTTTTCAGTCTATTGAACGTACGGAATGTCAATCCACCTTTCATCACCCGAAAGCTCCAAAGGAACAGGTGCATCGGACTGATATTCTGGAGACGAACTTGAGACGTGCGACATTGTTTCCGGAGTTCCTTGTGAACGGGCCAGAGAGTCGGCTGAATTACCGAAATCGTCTGTTCGAGAATCACTGGCACCCGCATCACGCAGGATCTGTACGGTCGACGTGCGACCGGCGAGCGCAGCAAACATGATGGCAGACTGGTTAACCGTGTTTGCAGCCGTGGGACTCGCTCCCGCATCGAGCAATTGCCGCAAAGCAACATCATGACCTTTGAAGGCAGCCGCAGAGACGGCGGTAAGGCCCATCCGATTACGGGCTTCTATTTCAATTTCTTGATGAGTAAGTAGTGTTGCGATGACTCTGTCGCTGCCATGATAAGCGGCAACGGTTAAGAGTGTATCACCACGTTCGCTGCGAACGTTCGGCGTAAAGCCTTCTAAAAGGTATTCGCTTATTGTCTTCATGTCGTTATCACGCGCGGCCTGAAACACAACTTTGATGAGCGCTGCTTCGCTCTGTGCATCCAGTCGCACGCCTGATTTTCCTTGAAGGGGAGGTGATGCTGGAGTAGGAAGCGTGGCATAAGTGATGAGAATAATGGTCAGCAGTAAGGCAGTGCAGACGGAACAATATTTCAACATGCGGCGTATCATTTTCTACCCATTCTTTTAGAAACCGTCCAGATGACGATATTATGGTTATTGGAAATTTGTTTAAAAGGACTGGGGCTTAAAGCCCCAGTCACGTTACCTGCTCTTGGTTTCAACACCGACCAATGAAAAGGGCTCATCATTGTTTCACCTGACTCACAGCTGATGTGGCAGGCAATTCCGTTACCATCGATCGGCCATTGAGATTCACGACCTCTCCCGCCGAAGCAGTTAACGGTGTCGCATTCAGATCGTCTGCCATTCGCATTCTGATGGTTGCCTGTTTGAATGTATGCGACTTGTGAGGCATCAACGTATATTGACGACTCCACTGAGAAGCAGATGTCTTCACCTGATACCGCAAAGGTTTCGTCGTCGTATTGCGGACCACGACCCGGTCATTCGCATTCGGCTGATTTTTCAGAGCGATTGTCTGCCAACGCGTCGGCTCCACATCACGATTCAATTCCACCATACGTTTCACATCCTGCATGGATTCACCAACTGCCGAAGTGACGCGTTTGCAATAATCCAGATCCGCTTCATGCAGAAAGCTCAGGATTCGCAGCTTTACCTGACGGTTAGCGACTTTGCCAAGATCACCGGCAAAATTCTTGACCAGGCCTGCCTGCTCTTCGTCCGAAAACGAACGATACAACTCTCCCACCTGGCGAAAATTCAAAGTTTTATCGACGCGCTGTTGCTGAACCTGACCATTAAGAGGAGCCAGACTGTATTTCGCAGCCGGAACTTCGCGATACGATCCAGTAGCAACACTCGGTTGATAATTCACGTCAGTATCGATTTCCCCCATATTCAATGCACCATCCTGATTGATATTGCTCACGGCAACACGCGGACGATTGATCGGGAGCGAGAGATAATTCGCACCAATTCGATAGCGTTGCGTATCCGCATACGAGAACAGCCGCCCCTGAAGCAGACGATCCTCGGAAGGCTCAATGCCAGGCACGACCATTCCGGGTGAAAACGCAACCTGCTCTGTGGCCTGGAAGAAGTTGGTTGGAGTACGATTCAACGTCATCTTACCAACTTTTACTTCTGGTATGTCAGGCCAAACCTTGGTCGCATCGAGCGGGTCAAAATCGAAGTCATTAAGCTGCGAAGGCTTCAGCATTTGAACGCTCAACTCCCATTCTGGAAATTCACCTCTCCCAATGGCGTCATAGAGGTCAGCGCTATGCCCACTATGATTCACCGCAGATGCCTTCGCTGCGTCCATTGCCGATGAGGGATTATGCCCCTGTAAACTATTCCATTTAAATTTAACATATGTAACGTCCCCCGCTTGATTTACCCATTTGAAAGCGTGAACACCGAAGCCATCCATTTGTCGCAAGTTGGTCGGAGTTCCCTGATCAGAATACAGAAACGTCAGCATATGCATGCTCTCGGGCACATGACTGAAGAAGTCAAAGAATCGATTGGGATCTTGTTGATTCGTGATCGGAGAAGGCTTGAGTGAATGCACCATGTCGGGGAATTTGATGGCATCGCGAATGAAGAAAACGGGCAGGTTATTACCAACCAGGTCCCAGTTGCCTTCGTCCGTGTAAAACTTCACGGCAAAGCCACGTGGATCACGCAATTGTTCCGGAGAACCCTTCGAATGAATCACCGTTGAGAACCGGACAAATACGGGTGTCACTTTATCGTTTGCGGAGAAAAGACTCGCCCTGGTGTGTTCTGAAAAATTACCGTAGCTGACAAACTCCCCGTGCACCCCGACTCCGCGTGCGTGAACAACGCGTTCGGGAATTCGTTCACGGTCGAAGCGCGACAGCTTCTGAATCAGATGAAAATTATCGAGCAGAACTCCACCATGTGGTCCCGCCGTACGAGAATTCTGATTGTCGCCCACAGGCTGGCCGCCATCTTCTGTCAGGGGCATTCGCTCCTGTGACAGGCCACTTGCAACCAGCATTGGCACTAAAGCACCTGTGAATAAAATCTGCCGAATTTTCATGTTTGCTCCCTGTTTTTGTAGTGAAATTCAAATGTGTTTCCCACAGACACCGTGGAAATCGATCTTCGGACTATCAAAGTATCGGGCAAGATGATATATTTGTCCAATGCATTAAATGAATACATTTCATGCATAATACGCATCACATACTGACCCTCTCAACTCAGAGCTCAAGCAAGAGTACAAACATGGAAATCGAACAACTGCGACAGTTCCTCGCCGTGGCCGAGCATCAGAATTTTACGCGTGCTGCGGAAATGATCGGCTTGTCGCAACCAGCATTGAGCCGATCTATCGCGCGACTGGAAGAGGAACTGGGGCAACCTGTCTTTGAACGACAGACCCGTAAGGTCAAACTGACTGACGCCGGTCAGCTTCTGCTCCGCAGAGCGCAGCAGTTAATTGGTCTTGTCGATGATACGATCGCTGAAATCTCTGATGATGGTGAAAGTGGTCGCATTCGGATCGCAGCCATCCCCACAATTGCGCCGTTCTACTTACCAGAGATACTGAAGACGTTTGCCGCCGCGCATCCAGGCGCAACCGTGACAGTTCAAGAAGACACCACCGACCACCTGCTGAAACGTTGTACTCAGGGCGAAATCGATCTAGCCATCCTGGCACTACCGATCACAGTCAAATACCTGGAAATCGAGCCCCTCTTTGACGAAGAACTTCAGATCGTACTGGCTCCCGATCATTCGCTGGCGAAGAAGAAGCAGCTTCGACTCACGGATATCGAACCTTTGCCGTTTGTCTTGCTGGACGAAGCGCATTGTCTGTCTGACAACATTCAGACGTTTTGCCGGCAACGATCTTTTGATCCGGTATCCGTCGAACGCACGAGTCAACTGGCAATGGTTCAGGAACTGGTTTCGCTCAATCATGGGGTCTCGATGGTTCCCGCTATGGCGGTGAACCTGGATGAGAGCGATCGACGCATCTATCGCTCAATCGCCGGCAATAAGCCGACGCGTACCATCGCGATGGTCTGGAATCCCTATCGATTCCAAAGTCAGTTACTGGAGAAGTTTAAAGCATTGGTACGTAATTCAGTCTGAAGGAATCAGGCCCAATTTGACCATTTCTACTTTGAATATAGTTCTGTCTTTTAAAAAAAGTTGCGTTTGGCGTAGCAAGTAAAATGAGCTTAATGTAAAGAACTGTTTTTATCCGAAACCAAAGTCTCGTCATTCTGTTTCGATGGCTGGGAGGCAGACTGAAAATGTGCCTCGATCCGTCGGTCGGGAAGCATCCAAATAAACGCGACTGCGATGTAAATCAGGATGGCAATAAACGGAGCATAAAAGGCAGTGATTCCACCAACTGCGTAAGCAATCAGTGACGTCATCCCTTTAAGATCGCGACCGATTACTTGTTTTAACTGCGAACTGGAACCCTCTACTCGAATAATCGAAGACTGCAGAATACGATAGGAAATCGCGGCAAATAGCAACACCACTCCATAAATTGCTGATGGTAAAGCCGCATAATTACTTGTTCTTAACCAATTCGTTGTGAAAGGGATCAAGGACAACCAGAATAACAAATGCAGATTCGCCCAAAGAACAACACCATTGATAGACGTGGCGATTTGCAGCATATGATGATGATTCATCCAATAAATGCCTAGATACAAAAAGCTCATCAAGTAGGTCAGAATGGAAGGCATCACCACCAATAGACCGAATAATCCAGTATCTTGAGGAGCTTTGATGTCGAACACCATCACTGTAATGATGATTGCAATCACGCCATCACTAAATGCCTCAAGTCTTGTTTTAATCATATATTGAAAACTCACTCTTAGAAGCGATTTGAATTCGTAACAGCCTTGCTCGATTCGGCAACTGTTGTTATTGAAATGCCTTAGTTGTCAAGTTCAGCAGACTACTTAAGATACAAATAGTTGGTGCCAATCAATGTAAATATTGTATTCAGAAATCAAGTTATTCTTGATTTTAAACACATCGCAGAACGGCACTGTTAGCAGCGACCCATCGAGTCGTTTATATGTGACGGTTCCACGATAAACGGCTGAGTTGTTGACAGCAAAATCATCAATAATATTGTGTTTAATTGATTGAATCTGTGCATACAGATTATCAAAGACTTCAGTAATCGCAGCATGCCCTCTGACAGGGGTTGCATTACCCGGTTGAAGAATACAATCTTCATCAAGGAAATCGATCACATTTTTTGTGACCATAGTGTCGATCGCAGGGGAAAGCCCATCAATGAACTGATACTGCTTCATAGTTTCTCTTTAGTACTTGAGTATTAAGTGATTAAACCAAATCAAAAATCATAATCTCAGCATTAGATATCGCAGTAATGGCAAGTGTAGGTTCTTCACTGAGCGCGGCCGCGTCACTCGTATCCAACACTATGCCATTAAGCTCTATCGCACCGCGCAAGACTTGAATCCAATTGTGGCGTTCTTCAGCAAGTGGCATTGTTAAAATTTCGCCTGCTGTCAGCTTGCTGAGATAAACTCTCGCGTCGGCATGAATCGTCAGAGACGATTTTTCACCAGTTGGTGAAGCCACGAGACAAAATTGGTTATTCAACTGGTGATCGGGAAACTGTTTCTGTTCATAGCTGGGGCTCAGGTCTGTCTGAGACGGAATCAACCAAATCTGGTAAAAATGGACCGGTTTTTCAACCGACGGATTAAATTCACTGTGTTCAATACCAGTTCCAGCAGAAATACGTTGAAACTCGCCTGGCTGTAAGATTGCTCCGTTTCCCATCGAGTCTTTATGTTCTAACGCTCCTGCCAACACATAGGAAATAATCTCCATGTTTTCATGTGCATGAGTTCCAAAGCCTTGTCCGGGAGCAACTCGATCTTCGTTCATCACACGCAACGACCGAAATCCCATATGGTCGGGATCGTAGTATGATGCGAACGAAAAAGTATGATAACTGTTGAGCCAACCATGATCGGCGTGACCGCGATCATGGGCTTTACGAATCGTAATCATTAATATCTATTCCTTAATGGTTGAGATCAAATACCGCAGCCACAACCAGTCTCCCAAACTCGGCCATCTGCCCCCATAATTGGTTGATGCTTGTGTCGTGGAGGAGTTACGTTCGAATTGTCATAGCCCCCGAATCGAGTAACAGGTGACCAGCCGGGGCTCACTTTCGGCAATGCCGGTGCTAGCTTTCCATACTCTTTAGAGCCATGTACAACACGTCCGCCAACAATCGTTAAAACACTTTCTAGTTCACGAATTCGATCGGGCTCCACAGTAAAATAATCATCAGATAATACAGCCAAATCTGCGAAGTAACCTTGAGACAGGATCCCTTTCTTATCATCTTCTTTACTGAACCAGGGAGTTCCGTGTGTATAAAGTTTGAGCGCCTCTTCCCGACTGAGCCGATCACCGGGATCGTGCATTACAGTTCCGCCAACTGTCTTAGAAGTGACCATCCACCAAATACATGTCCACGGGTGATAGCTCGCGACGCGCGTCCCATCAGTTCCAGCTCCCACGGGCAATCCCATTTGCAGCATTTTTCTGATGGGTGGCTTTCGTTTCACTTCTTCGGCTCCATAGCGTCTCAGGAAATATTCACCCTGATACGCCATCCGATGTTGAATCGCGATGCCACCACCTAAAGCGGCGATTCGTTCCATATTTTTTTCAGATATTGTTTCAGCATGGTCTATAAACCAACGCAGCTTGTCGATCGGTCGGTCACGATGAACACGCTCAAAAATGTTTAGAAATCGAGTTATCGATTCGTCATAAGTAGCATGAATTCGCCAAGGCCAATTAGCATCAGCTAACTTATGGACGATCGCTTCAAGTTCGGATTCCATTGTGGGTTTTAGATCGGGGCGCGGCTGAAGGAAATTTTCGAAGTCTGCTGCAGCCCATAGTAAATTTTCTCCTGCACCGTTGACGCGTAGCTTGTCGCTGCCTTCGCCTGGTTTTGTCATGCCGATCCAGCGACTGTAGTCAGCCATTTCCTGACCGGGTTTTTGTGCAAATAGACTATAGGCTATTCGAACTGTCAGATCGCCATCGTCATCAAGCTGTTTGATGACTGCGTAATCGTCGGGATAATTCTGACCACCACCACCTGCATCGGAAGCACTGGTCACACCGAACCGATTTAGTTCCCGCATAAAATGACGTGATGAATTGACTTGATCTTCAAAGCCTAACTTCGGCGCGTTAGCAATTGCAGAGTAGAGTACTAGCGCATTCGGTTCGGCAACAAGCATACCCGTTGGATTTCCTGCCCTGTCGCGGGCAATCAAACCACCAGACGGGTTCGGTGTGGACTTGTCAAACCCCAGTGCTCTTAAGGCTGCTTTGTTCAACAAAGCGGAATCATAAAGGTGTAACAAAAAAACGGGCGTCTCTGGAGCCGCTTTGTTGATCTCTTCTAATGTTGGCATTCGACCTTCGGCAAACTGCCACTCATTCCAACCACCAATCACGCGAACCCATTGAGGTGGAGGCGTGTTATCCGCTTGTACCTTCAACTGCTTAAGTGCCTGTGCGATTGTCGGCACGCCATCCCAACGAA
Source organism: Gimesia aquarii (assembly GCF_007748195.1). Taxonomy (NCBI): domain Bacteria; kingdom Pseudomonadati; phylum Planctomycetota; class Planctomycetia; order Planctomycetales; family Planctomycetaceae; genus Gimesia; species Gimesia aquarii. The sequence goes on along the minus strand of NZ_CP037920.1, from coordinate 1,593,555 downwards.
GCTCCAGATTGTAATATAAACCACCTCGAATGACATGCAGATGAGAATCATTCAGACCAGGGATCACGCGCCGACCATTGAGATTAATCTTCCGAGTCGCGTTTCCCGCAAGTTTCAGTATGTTGTCATTGCTACCGATTGCGGCGACAACTCCGCCCGTAATCGCAATCGCATTCACTTCCGGATGCGTTTTATCTCCTGTTGTGATTTTGCCACTATGCAGAATTAATTCCGGTTCGGCAACATCGTTGTTCTGTGTATGAGCAAGCTGTGGCAGTCCAACACATGCTGCAGCTCCCACAGCTACGGATGTCTTCTGTAAAAAATCGCGTCGAGTTGTATTCATTGCTCTCTACTTTGTAACCAGGGTCGGAATAATCGAGTGAGGGCAGGCATCACAAGCCATGCAAGTGTAACGACAACACAGATATTGATGACTGCCATAACTAAGATGGGGTGTAGGATGGTTAGGCGAGGCATCAGCAATCGGGACCAAATGAAAACGACTGGAAATACACCCAGCCAGGTGATAAAAGCCATCTTCCAACGTGGCGGCTGTTTTGTGTTTTCATTTCGAAAAAACGCTTCTAGTCCATGCAGTTGCCGATGCACTGCTTCACCTTCTACTAAATCTGCGACTTCGGATTGCCAATTGGCAAATAGATCCGAGGCGTAAAACTCTTTCATATCTTGTTCATTGTTGAATGAACGTAGAATACCGTACTCACGCGGGCGACAAGCGGCCGTTGGACGCAGAAGGTGCGCCCCCGTCGTACCATAGTGCTTCATCGAACGCGCAACGAACCGTTTGATCGCTTCTTCAAACTCCACTTCTTTGCCTTCGCGCACGACTCGCGTGATTGCGCAGTGAATACCATTTTGCGATGAAGAGGATGGCGATTTTTCGGATAGGTCATTCATAGTGATGAACCTATCCTTTCTTGGCATCCTGCAATGTAAAATAGCTGGTCATCAAATTACGATAGTTGGGAAGATGATTCGACAGTAAATTTCCGAGCCCTTCCATATCGTTTCGCCAATCCCGATGCAATTCACATGCAACGCCAAACCAGTTCATCATTTGAGCACCAGCGGCAGACATCCGATTCCAGGCGGCTTGTTGAACCGTGTGATTAAATGTTCCTGAAGCATCAGTAACGACAAAAACATCGTAACCTGCTTCAATTGCTGACAAAGTCACAAAGCCCACACAAACATCGGTCACAACACCAGCGATGATTAGCTGCTTTCGACCAGTTGCTTCAACCACCTTAACAAAATCTTCATTGTCCCATGCATTGATCTGTCCCGGACGATGAATAAAGGGTGCCTCTGGATGTCGCTCAACTATTTCGGGAATGATAGGACCATTGGGGCCTTCATCAAAGCTCGTTGTAATTACAGTTGGAAGATTGAAAAATTTTCCGATATCGGCTAACGCGATCACACTATTTTTGAAATCATCCGGGGTGAAATCCTGAACCAGCGATATCAGTCCAGACTGATGATCAACCAGTAAGAGCGCGGCCTGATCTTTATCGAGTCGGTTATATTTTTGTCCCATTCTAGTGCTCCTCATCAATTTGAATATGTAGTCGTTACCGTAAAACAGCAGTTCATTAAGTCGTATCTAAACATCGTGCAACTACTTACAAAACAACAATATAAAAAATCGAACTTTTCCATATAGAATGATCTTGCCTGGTATTGGTAAAATCTTGCTCTCCCCTGCGTACCAAGAAGTACCTCGAAGAGTTCATATGTTGAGCTTATGTTCGTGACCAATCAGAAAACGGAGTCGCTTTCACCTGAGTGTCAGATTACTTCCGATTACCATCCATTCGCACTTTTCGCATACTGACCTGACGTGATCCCAATAATTTTTTTGAAATGACGATTCATATGGGATTGATCACTGAATCCAGACTTCGTAGCGATAACGGAAAGTGACCATTCGTTATTTTTATTGATTAATTGCTTCGCACGCTCGACGCGACATTGACTAACGTAAGCCATCGGAGTCATGCCCATACTTGCCTTGAATAACCTCGCAAAGTGGAAACGGCTGCAGTTTGCGATATCTGCAAGCATGTCGAGCGAGATTGGTTGTTCGAGAGACTGATCGATAAATTCTCGAACGTTAGCCAGTTTTGAGTCTGAAAGCTTGGAACGTGGGGTGACGACAGGTACATTCAAATCTGCGATTTGCAGTAATCGCCCTAATAGAATATTGATTAAACCATCACGAATTAACACATCACCAACACTATTTCCGTTAATAGGATCCCAAAGCTGTTTGAGTGTTTGCGCCAGCAAAGGATCTTTGTGTTGTTGTCCATGGATTGAAGCTGTTAGGTGGGGCATGGGGCGGTTCAGTACCAATTCAATCTGTGGTTGTAACCTTGACCACGGAATACTGAGCGTAAGAATTTCGTACGGTCCCGGCTCAGTGAATTCGATATCCACATTGGGAGTGAATACAAGTGTGTACCCAGGATGCTCTGTAATATCAAAGCGACCAAAACCAAGATCTACCTGTTTCTTGTTGAGTGAACGGCCTTTGATTACAGTGGAGATCACTAAGTCAGAGCTTGCTGGCGGAGCACTGCATTCCTCTGACAAAAAGATATGCGACAACGCAATTTCTCCACGATCAGACAAACACTGATCAATCAACTCAATTGACTCATTAGATTCTTTCAACCACTGAACATGACTACGAAAACTCTGTTGTCCCTCTTTCGTATTACCTCGAAAGCTTGATTTTTTACTGCGTTTTTTTGCACTTCCCATCGATGACCCTATAAATCTGTCATTCAGTTCCGCTCTGGTCGGTACTTACAAATGAATTTCACCAATGAACGCAGAATCAATATACTCTCGTATAGATTTCCCCTCTAAAACAGACTCCTCTCGATTATAGGCACACCAGTGTTGTTTTAAAGTAGGACTTAATAGCTTGGAAATAATCACTGAAATACAAGGGAATTACTCTGCAAATCACGTTTTCAGTGAAGTAAGAGTCTGTCTGTCTTTCAACATTCAGACATTTTGCCGCCTGCGATCTTTTGATCCGGTTTCCGTCGAACATATAAGTCAGCTAGCAATGGTCCAGGAACTGGTGCGACATTCAGCCTGACAGAGTTTTTCCGTTTGTCACTCAGAAACGGGTAATAGAAATCGTCCAAGTTCTACTCGATCACCTTGATTTCATCGCCGACTTTGATCTCCCCTTCAGCGGGGTGTAACAAATTCTGACCGAACATCACTCCCTGTTCCTGTTTGCGATAAGTCGCCAGGGTCTTCAGTGGCTCACGCCCTTTCTCGCTGGTTAAGGGATCGACCGTCGTCAGCACACAACGCGCACACAGTTTGACGGCCGTGAATTTGACCGCACCAATCTGGATTTGCTTCCATTCATCTTCGCAATAAGGCGCACCACCGGAGAAAACCAGATTCGGACGAAAGCGTTCCATTGTCACCGGTTCATCCAGCCGAGAATTTAAATCTGTCAGTGAGGACTCGCCGATCATCAACGCAGGATAGCCATCAGCAAAGCTGACTTGTTCGCCCGTAATACTATAGTCAGGATCGACCGGACGGTCGGCGTCATCGGGCATAAAGACCAGTTCGCATGAGACACCGATCCGTTCGGAAAACCAGTCATTGATGACTTGAGGATAGGCGAACGCTTTACAGGTATCGGCAAAAACGGTGACATCCCGCGGACTCCACTCATCGGACTGCATGGGGACCAACAAATCGTCATCATTCACCTTTCGATTCTGCACATGAAGATGATTGCCTTTGATGCTCACAAGTAACTGTGACATGACCGGTACGGTCCGTTGAGTCAGAAACTTTCCTGCCTGATCAACAAGCATCCAACGACGGTCATGCTTCAACCCCCGATCCGTCAACTTAGCAGACTGGGCTTGAATGCCGCCGAGCGACTTGATGGGAAAAATGTTGATCCCGGTTAGAGTGAGCATGTTTGGAAGTTCCTCTCTTTGAAAGTCGTATGACCGAGAATCGTCAGAATCTCAGCCGTCGTAGTTTTTAGCGATCCTGGGTCATTGACTGCCAGCGTAGATTCCGAAACTGCGGCTTGGTTCCGCGCCAGTGCTTACCTACCAAACGCGGCGCTCTGGGATCACCGCGTTTTGGCCTCAGGCGTTCGGCAGGGCTTAGTTTCAGCCGTTTGATATTCTCCCAGTTTGGCAAAGATGTACCCGCATGGTCCTGAAAGTTGTCTGGTGACAAAACAACGGTCTGCCATTGATCTCCTCCATCCAGTTGCACTTCGGCAGCAAATCCATCCAGCATGACGACCAGTTTGTTCGCTTCGGCAGCCATGACTTCCAAAGCGAGCGTTGTGTTTGGGGGAGCTTTCCAGGTCTCGTCGTAAACTTTGTGAGTGGATCGTGCCCATTCGTTGGGCTTGTAGGTGAACCACTCCTTTTCCCAATCGTCTTGAAAACTCTCGATTAACAAAGAGGGCTTCATGGTCGCATGAATCCTGGCAGACTGTAGTTCTTTGACGGATACTGTTTGCAACAACGAGGACAGGTTGAACGATTTTGCTGTGTAGGTTCCGTAGTAATAACCCGCACCAGTCACCGGGGCCTCCAACGGATACACGACGTTTGCATAGACCCAGAGTGGTTGATCTGTGCTGTGTAGCGGAAGCTTCGCGGTCCAGCCCCCTTTTATTTTTGTAGCCTCCGTGTGATGCCAGAATCTATGCATCGTTCGTTCACGATCTTCGGGCCGTTCATCGGCCTTACCCTGTTGCGTATAAAAGATGTCAACTGAGAGAATCGGCTTTGAGGAATCAGGGTGAACGGTGAATGTTGGCACGCCATCAGTAGTATCAAGCTTTAAAACAGTTTTCGGTGTTTGCGGAAACTCCATAGAGCCCTTCAGATGCTGATCGAACCATAACAATGTCGCCACTTCATATTCGGCCGTATCCTGATGATTGTGATGCGGCGAACAAGTCACACGCCAATCACGGCTGGCAATTTCATTGACGGTATCTGGCAAATCACCAATGCGTCCATGAAAATCGTTTGCGGGAGACAGAAAAATGATCGGGCAGGAGATCTCTTTTAAACTGATATCATCGCCGAGGGTTGATCGAAAGATCGCACTCTTATTATCACGATCACTGATACCACCACAGGAAGGGGCAGCCGCTTTGACACGGGAATCGACTGATGTCATGACGGTCAGCTTCCCCCCCATCGAATGTCCGTAGACGCCAAGCCTTTTCGGATCGACTTCGGGTTGTCGCTCAAGAAATGTCATTGCGCGACGCGCGGCGAGTGCACACAGAAACCAGCCACTGTTCCGGGGAGATTCGACTTCATCCAACGTCCATGCCGCCGGCATCGCGCTCGGAAAGAGATTGCCTTGATTCCTGCCCGGCGCGTGATAACCATCCACGGCACCCCAGTCAGTCGTCAGTTTATAAGCGGGGTCGTTAGTCTTACCCTCCCAGAAGAGCTTCACAACATTCGGATCGACACGATAGTCAGGCGCGGAAATCCGACCCGCCCAGGCAATCGAAAGTGTCGCATATCCTCGTTTGGCATTCAGTAGACAAGCTTTATAATCTGCGTATTGACCACCACCATGAATTTGAAGTAACCCGGGTATCTTCTTGCCACTCTCAACGATACTTTTAGGAAAACCATATACGGCAGCCAGTTTGGCTTTCTGACCCTTGAAGACTCCGATACGGAATCGCACAATCCGCAATACCACACCATCCTCTTCCCATTCTTTGAGTGTTTCCACTTCGAGAGGTTCTACCCGTGGGTCAAATCCGGCCCACATTTCAGCAAAATTCTGCGGAGCACTTCCAGCTTTCAATGGTGACAGTGTTTCCTGCTCCGTATGGCTTTTATGAAGCGAACTGAAAATAAGATTCGGGTGAGGTTCAGCGGCCTGGATTGCCGCAGAAACAATCCACAGACATAACGACGAAAACAAGAGTTGCTTAAGCGGCACGTGGAAATCCTTAATCGAAGTGTGAAAATGAGACTGACTTCACACTATTACTGTAACCCTGATGAGGGCAACAGGATAGTGAAAAAATAGACAACCCCCAAAGAAGAGGTCACTAAAGTCTACCAGCTCTGACAGATCCATCAGACAGAAGTTGAGTTACGACAAAGTTTCCGATTTACTTTGAAGCGATTCATGTTCATCAAAATACTCACCAATCGCCTTTCGAAGGATTGAACCTTTTCGTTCGACTTTTCTGAGGCTACAGGATAACTCTTGAGATATTTCTTTATTGGTCATCCCGGACAACTTCATGGAAGCAATCGTTTGAGTTTCCAAATCAAATTTCTGCAAGATTGATTGCAGGTCCAGATCGAGCTGATAATCAAACTCATCGAAAACCAGGTTTTGAAAATCAGAGTCTGATTCCATTGCAGCTAAATCAGCCGCCGGCAAGACCTTTCCAGCGCCTCGCTTTTGGGCATAAATTTTTCTCCAGGACTTTGCCAGTTTACGCCGCGTGATCTTGATTAGATAAGGCCAGAGTTCGTCATGATCATCAACAGATGGCTGGCTCTCACTATTTAACTTCTTCCAAAAACTGATAAAGGCGCTTTGCAAAATATCGCTGGAATCCGCGTGCGTTTGCAGTTTGGGCGACAGATGTTTGTCCACATAGTTTCTCAGCCTCACCTGGAACCGTTCTCTTATTTCGAGAAAGACCTGACTTGAAGAGTCCTCCGCTTCCTGAAGCATTGAGTCTGCAAGTACTGAAATCGTCTCGGTTGGATCGGGCTGCGAGGAATCATTCATATATTTCAAAAAATCAAAGAAAACGATGGCGGTGGTTAAAACGCGTTTGCCATTAACAAATTAGAGAGCCAGAAACTCGAAACAATACAACTAATATAGGAAAAACAAAAATGAGATTCAATGACTTGCAGACACCAAACGCGTTACAAAACCATAGCTTAAGAGAATTTACGCTTCGAATCGGCTTTTGGATACCTCTTCTATTTATTTTGACTGGCTGTTCGTCAGGTCCCTCTGAAAATGACTTGCTGGAAGCATTAGCGGAGACAGCCCCCCATGGTCTCGTCTGTTCCAGTCGAGTCGTTGAGATCACTGAAATCAAGTCTCTCAAAGCAGGACAGAAATGGAAAGTTAAATTTGAGAGCCGAGATAAGCCTGCAGAACCCTGGCTCCTACCAGTCGATGTTCCTGCTGAGTTAAAAAAGAACGCACCGGATCAAGAAAGCTTCCAAACTGCCGTCGAACAGTTTCAACAACTACGATTTCCTGAAAAAAATAAGATTCAGAAGTTACATAAAGAATTAAGGGCTTTTCGATTTCCCAAGGTCTATCGAGAGAAATATGGAGTCTCTGATGAAGTTCTGTGGAGGGGTGAAGGAACACTGGAAAAAGAAGGAGAACTCTTTCATCTCGAGCTGACAAAAGTAAAGTCCAACGAAGACCTGGATTTTAAACAGCTGACTACGAAATCGAAATTGCCAAAGCAGACCGCGATTGCAGATGGCTCCCAGAACGATCCTTTATTAATGTACCGAGAGCAACAACGTAATTTTGTAGATTCTGTTAAATCAAGCTGGCAGAAGATGGAAGCGCGATTAGCGGCAGAAAAGACCAATCTAGAAACGTTAGTCACTCATCCAGTTCGGTTACAGGGGATCTTTAAAAACGGAACAGCAAAGTCCATCAATCTCAATTTCGAATTTGAACAAAATCGTGACAAACACTTTCTGAGTGCCGTTGCGATTGACTCTGGTGAGATCATATCGCGGGTTGTCTTCAGTGGATCATTTTTGCTACCTGATGTGTCTGAGCGTAATTCATTCGCAAGTAGAAACGTCCATGATGGCTGGGTCCTCACTTTAAAAAATGAAGACTTCAAACTATCTGAACTCGCGAAGACGTTTCCACGCGGTATGGTGATCTACTACGATCAGCCAACTGCCAAATTCCGCCTCGCAAATCGAAACAGTGCATTTTATTTCATTGCTGAAAGAGAAACTCAGCCAGAAAACAATTCTATCCAATTACTGGAAACGAGAATTCTGAAAGGTGCTCAGTTCAATGGAAAAGAGCAAATCAATTCGATGCCAGATCGTTTATTGCAAATGACAAACATGGAATTTGATCCAGCGAGAAACCTCTTTCGCGTTGTCATACAAGAAAAAGACAATCCCTTTCTGTCGGCAGTGTTTGAAGGCGTTCGTCGCACCGATCCCCCCCATCATCTGGGCATACCAATTCAGTTAAAACAAGTTTCCTTTTCTCATCTCTCACCCAATGGAAACAAAACGCGAACCAATTTGTTCTCCAAACAATCGGGAACACTATTGCTGGTACCAACGAAAGCAGGCTGGCAAGGCGTGATAGGTGATGCAAAACTGACCTTTCAAATTGAGAAAGATCGTCTCACCCTACTAAGTGCTTTGGAGCGATGGAAACAGGCGCTTCAACCAGGCACTCAATGGTCGGGGCCCCTCTATTGGAAAAATGATCCGGAAGAAGCACTCCGGATGCGAATTGCCGATTACCGTCCCGATCAGAACTATGTGCGACTGGTTCTGGAAAAAAAGAGTGATTCGCGTCAATACGTGGTCTATGAAGGTTCTTTACAGAAAGAGAGTGGGACCATTGATGGTTTCGGTTTAGTCATGCATCAACGGGGGCAATCCTCATTCGTTGATAAAATCTCTGACGGAGTCTTTTTTAATCAATACATTTATTCCGGTGGCAGAGTCTGGAACATCGATTGGGATCATAAAGTGTTTCGCCTGTCGCCGGATGGAAAGCAGATGTATGCCTATTCGCTCAGAGGACAACGAACCATACTGGCGAAAGACGAAGCAGTGAAACCGAGTCATCAGCTGAAAACAGCTGAGTTCCAGAAATTATGGCGATCTGCTTTGAGCACAACCATACTCTGGAAAGGAGTTTTAACCGCACCAAAAACAAACAGTTCGGTTGAAATTCTCGCCAAAATCCGATCTTATGAATCAACAACAAACGCTGTTGAACTCGTCCTGGAAGTGAAAGGAAATTCGAAAATCAAAGCAAATTACAAGGGGACTTTGGTCACAACTGAGAATATGATTAATGGCTATGCTTTAAATTTGAAAAAAATGACGGGCGTCAATTCAACGAGTCATTTTTTTGATACCTATAATCTTGGAAGCCGGAAAGTTCAATTTCGACTCAATGAAACTGGTACAAAGATGTATGGAAGACTGACTGATTTCCAATATGACGATCCTGAATTTATTGAACTGGATGCTTCGACCGGGAAGTAACGCTGTTGGATCTCGCCTTGATATAATTGACTAAATCTCCCTCTCGAATTTCAGAGAACGAATTGACATGTTTGCCGAACTAAATCTGGAAGACAATCTGAAAATCGACTCGCTTTGCGATGCGTTTGAATCAGAATGGACTCCTGAGAATTCGTTGATCTTCAAACCCTACCTTGATCGGTGTGCGCCCCACCTGCATCGGGGGGCCGTACAAGAACTCATCAAAGTGGATCTGGAATTACGCTTTTCCAATGGTCTTGAGATTGCTCCCGAACTCTACCAGAATCAGCTTCCTGAATTCAGCGATGTCATCCAGGAAGTGGTGGAATCGAGTAAAGTGGAATTGAACACCCTGCTGTTTCCGCAGCAGACAAGCGAAAAAGATCAACATATTCATGAAGCAAAACCCAATGCTTCAATGGAAAATACAAAAGAGCACTTTGGACGATTTGAAATTTTAGAAGCGCTGGGTAAAGGCGCTTTTGGAACCGTTTATCTGGCTTATGATCCGATGTTGGATCGTAAAGTAGCCCTTAAACTGGCCCATTCCCAGAACTTTGACCAAGAACGCATTGATCGTTTTTTAGATGAAGCACAAATCGCCGCACAACTACACCACCCAAACATCGTTGTCATTTGGGAAAGAGGAGAAATTGATCAACAGTTTTATATTTCATCGGCATTCGTAGAGGGAGATACTCTCGCTCAGAAATTATCAGGCAAGAATATAAAAACTGAAAGAATTGTTTCCTGGATTCAAGACCTGGCACAAGCACTACACTATGCCCATGAAGAACATATCATTCATCGTGACATCAAACCTGCAAATATCATGATTAACGAGCACCAGCGTCCCATGATCATGGATTTTGGACTCGCCAAACGCATCAATAACTCACCAAATCGAACCACCGACGGATTAATTCTGGGTACTCCCACCTATATGTCTCCCGAACAGGCGCGGGGGAATCAGTCTGAAATGGGGCCACAAACAGATCAATATTCACTGGGCTCTGTGTTTTATGAAATGCTGACGGGAAAGCCATTGTACTCGGGCTCAGTTCACAAAATTTTAATCACATTGCAAGGCAATCCTGCACCACCTGGATTTTCAACCGTCAAAGAGCGTATTCCCGTTGACCTGATTTCAATCTGCCAAAAGATGCTGCAACCTAGTGTTGCTGATCGCTATGTCAATTGTGGAGTGGTAGCAAAAGACCTGAACAACTGGCTGGAAAACCGTCCTGTCTCTGCCAGGCGTGTTTCCACCTCTGAACGTTTTCGCAAATGGTGCAGTCGTAATAAGGTTTTAAGCGGGTCGATTGCCTCTGTCGCCATCATTCTCGTTACCAGTCTGATCGCAATCTCATTCGCATTGATGGATTCATATTTAGCACAGAATGAAGCGCAAACCAATCTCAATCTGGCAGTTCAGAATGAGCAACTGGCAGTAAAAAATGAACAACAAGCGAAACAGGAACGAGATAACGCAGAAAAAGCAGCAATCGTTGCTCGTAAGGAGAGTTCCAGAAATCAGATCTTACTGGCAGCCAAAGAAATTCAGGAGGGACGATTTCAAGAAGCTATGGCAATGCTCAATGCCACGTCTAAAGAAGATCGAAACTGGATCTGGAGAATTCAACTCGGACGCGTTCCCCGCGAAGCCTGTCGATTTAGCTTGAATAGTGACACAAGAAATTCAAGCGTTCCCATTGTCAGCTTCGATCATCAAGGAAAAAAATTTGCAGTCCCCTTTTATTCTACCAGTAATGTAAGTCCATATGTAACGCGTATCGTCAATATTGAAACCCAAAAATTAATCAGCACGCTCCCTCTAAAGTGGTCTGCTGTACTATCAAGCTTCACCAGGGATGGCCGTTACCTGCTTGTGTACAAACCAATAAAACGAGGAAATTGGTACTTTAAAGAACTTGGTGTTTATGACACACAAAAGAAAACGATTATCGCAACTCATCCTGAAGTACTGCACTTTGAAATTTTGAGAGACTGTGAGCACAAAATACTGCTTGAAAAAAAAATGGATGACCAGCCCCGATTTTCAATTTGGGATTTTCGAAATAATAAATCGGAAGACCTGGGAACGGGCCCTTTTTGCTTTCCCGGTAATTTCAGTTTGGCTCCTGATAAAAAGTCTTTAGCCTTTAGAACTCGAAACAAAGTGACATTTTCGACTAAGGAAACGAGAGAAGAAAAAACCCAGAGGTCTGTTATGAAACGCCTGGGGGCAATTCATTCCAATGCTTCTGACGATTTCAAGTATATCGTCGGCCAGTTACAAGACACATGGAACTGGGAAGAACGAGGTCGGATTATTGCACCCGGTCAAGTGGCAGTCGTCCAACTGCCTGATAAAATCATTTCCAAGCTAGAAAGCAACTCTGCCGTTGCAGAAGACCTGTTAGTTTATTCCGATAAGCAAAGCAACATTTCTCCGGGAAAATGGCAGGGCTTTCGAATTTCGAACGATAACCAATATGTCACGCTCAATCTGAATACAACGGGCTCCCCGATCTGTTTCTCAACGTCGCTCTGTTGGTGGAATATGAAATCAGGAGAATTTATAGGCAAGGCCCAAGGAGTTTCCATCTCTCCTCAGGGAAATCTCTATGCGAACGTAGAATACAACGAAGTCGTGATTCGCAAAGCCCCTCTACATGTTCGAAGATTTCGATCGCAATTCGTTGAGAAAGAGCTGGCGCGATGGGAACCCATTACACACTATGGCCCTCAGGTGAGACCATATCTCTTTTATTATCAAGAAGAGCCCTGGGTAATCGTGCCCCATCGGGGAGGAAATGATAAAGTCAATCTCAAAAAGAGGGTAATTGAAACCCGACCCGTCAATCCAAAATTTCATTTCCACCAGATCTTCACAGTGGTAGATCATCGTCAGGGACGGATCGCGTTTATGGTTGATGATGATTTCATAGAAATATTCTCTTTAAAAACGGGAGAGAAAATGGCGAGACTGCCATGTGATAAAAAGCAAGCAAACGGTTTGATTGCATTCCATCCCGATGGACAGCATTTCATTGGAGCCGGTCGCCAAGGCATCGTTCAATGGTCCATTGATGATGAAAAAATCGTGAAACGAAATACTTCAGTCAGAGGCTACTCTCGGAAACTTGACATTGATCCCACCGGTCAGCATCTGTGCCTGATTACAAGAAAAGGGATAAACATGATTAACCTGGATGATTTCACCTTGAAATGGACCACGAAAACGCCTCATAATTTTAAAGTTTCATTTTCACATGACGGCAAACTCATCGCCACGGGAAGTAACGCTGGATCAGTCAGAGTCTTTTCTGCCGAAACAGGAGCTCTCGTCCAGGAGATACCAACGGGGAATTTAAGAGTGAGTGCCATCTTCCACCCGCAGGAATCAACCTTATTTGTCGGACGAGCGTATGGAAGATTAGTTGCCTACGATTGTCAAACCTGGAAGATCGTATTCGATGAACAACTGGAAGGAGCCGTCGACGAATTTCGATTCAGTGAATCTGGAGAATCACTTGCTGTCGGCACTGACGTCGGTTGGACACGACGGTGGTTTGAGTTCTCTTCAAAAAGGTAAATATGTCATTAGCCCCTTGGTTGAGTGCCTAACTACATCAAAATAGAAATGCTGCTCCCTGAAACACCAATTATCTTTTTTAAAAGTAAATGACGTATTTCACCCCACGGAACTAATATTAGTTATCGGACGAATCTCTTACAGGTTATTCGAATGTCTGGAAGATTGTATTAGATGAAGCGTTTACAGGTACTTCGGATCATCGAGGTGTTGAGCGATCAGTCCCATTACCTCAAGTTCGGACAACTTCATATAGACCGGGGAAGTGCGGAAATGTCTCCCTGCCTTCAGCAATTGCTTCCTTGAACTCGTCGCTTTCAATTGCCGCTACGAAATGCGCCGGCGACTCCCATTCAGCCATGTTGATGAGATGGAATCGTGCATCTGATGAGATCGCCCGGTGCAAGCGAGTCGAGATAAAACCCGGAGACTTTCGCATCACATCGGCGCCACGTTCCCAATACTCAATCGCTTCAGCCTCTTTGCCTTCTGGAACTTCAAACGGGTTGAGTAAAGTGACAGACATCATATTCTCCTTGTTTTGTTATTCTTCATTGTTCAAAGATTCTCGTAAAGAATGAAGAACGCGAATGGCGGTCTTCAATTCATCTGCTTTCATTCCTTCAGCAAGCTTATTCGACCACAGCACCTGAATGCGCATGACTTTTTGAAAAGCCGTTCGCCCTTTCGTTGACATCTGTACTAACGGCGAAGTCTTATGATCCGGGTTAGGAATCAACTCGACCAAGCCATCATGTTCCATGATGTTGATAGAACGCTGGACGCTCTGCCGAGTCAAACCCATCGCACGACCGATTTGAGGAACTGTATGTGGAGCGTCTTCAAGCGCACCCAGAACCTGCCAAAGCGCACTAGTCAATCCAAACTCGGCACCGATTTCATCACCAGCCGTAAGAATGTCTCCATGAAGTGGAAACACCTCGAGGATGAGTTCTGTGAGGGATTGTCCCTTTACGGTTCTTGATGGATCCTTTGTCATTATGACAGTATCCTACCTTAATGACAGGATGCTGTCAAGTTAAATTATGGCAATATCGAATCGAGTTTTTCAAACCTTCCGTTGTCCGCGGATTCTTCTCGCCAGCGATTCTCCGTTAACGGATGGCGAGTTGTGTATAGATAAAGAAAATGAGCATCATTGGTACCGAAGTCAGTATTTTGGATACCAAATACTGATCGGGAAAAGAAGATTCTTGCGTGCTATTGCGCGGCAATCAATTTCTATGAGTAAGTGAAGCTCAGAAAGAAGAAGGAGTGTTTAATCGTCAGTCTGGCAGGAGAAATCATCAAACGTAACGTGACCCCATCCGCCCGTACTCTGATCGACGATGCGTAATTTCACTCGTTTTCCAATAGAGTAGTTCATATTCCACACCACGCGGCGCATCGCGGGACCATTACTACCGCTTGCCTTTCGCAGTTGTTTCCCATCGGAATCGTAGAGGGCGACGTATGTGGAATTGCCACTACCACCACCGATTAAGAAACTGACTTTAGGCCCTTTGAGAACGAATGTCGGCGATTCAATGATGCCGACTTGACTATCATCGCCGCGCATCTGAGTCTTTCGGTTGCCTGTGAACAGAAACCAATCGCCTTGCTTATTGAAGGGCTGACTTTTGAAGTTCGGTAAAGTGTCTCGATCCGTGAGTGCATCAGGCAGAGATCCTTCGACGACTTTCCATCCGTGCCAGTCCTCTTTTTCAAATGTGAATCGATAGTTGCCGACCGGCTTTGCGTTGTCGTAAACTACTTTTCTGTTTTTGTTGGACCGTCGACTGGCTTCTAATCTACGCGGGCCTTCATCAAAGAACCGGGCACCGCGACCGCTCTGGTTGATGTCGCCAAGGTCTTCTCGGGCGTGCTGAATTCGCTGCATCAGACGTTTCACCACATCTGGATGCTGCCGGGCAATGTCATTTGTTTCACCAGGGTCTTTGTCGAGATTAAATAATTGGGTTTTCTCAACGGCTTCGATCATGCGACCCCACCAGCCCGTGCCTGGGGGATTTTTCTCTCGGGGTAACACCAGTTTCCATTCGCCAACACGTACTCCGGTAAGGAGACAACCACAATAATAGAAGTATTCATCACGCGGACTTTTGTCTGTTTTTCCCAGCAAGAATTCTGATGCATCGAAGCCATCTAAAATAAGTTCCTTCGGTGTCTTCGTTTTGGCGAACGCCGCAAACGTCGGTAGCAAATCCATGGTTGTCAGGATTTCATCGCTTTCACGGCCCGGGCGAATCTTACCAGGCCAGCGCACAATGCAAGGCACGCGCGATCCGCCGTCCCATGCCGACATTTTCCAGCCACGCAGGGGATCTGCTGTCCCCGAATGGTTTCTGGGAATCTGTTTTTCAATCCAAGGACCATTGTCGGATGTAAAAACGACGAGCGTGTTTTCATCTAACCCAAGTGACTTGAGCTTCGCAAAAATCTGACCGCAAGACCAGTCGATTTCTTCGATTGTATCTCCGTAGGGCCCGTTTTTCGATTTGTCCTTGAAATCTTTTGAGGCCCCCACGGGAATGTGCGGCATGTTATGCGCGAGATACAGAAAGAAAGGCTGCCTGTGGTGTTTCTCAATCCAATCAATTGCCTCGCGAGTATAATCGCCAGTAATGGCATCCCAGTCTTGAACCTGGTGAACGACCACTTCCTCATTGCGTAAGATTGGACTGCGAAACCGCGATTGATTCACAAATGTCGTGAGACCGTTAAATTGGGGAGTGCCATAGAAATAGTCAAATCCCTGAGCGTTCGGCATCGTAGCAACACGAAAACCTGTCGGAGCTTTGCGATCGCGTTGACATAAATGCCATTTTCCAATTAAAGCCGTCGCATAACCCGCCTCTTTCAGCATCTCGGCCATAGTCCACTCTTGAGGATGTGGTACGGTATGTAAGTGCTTGACGTTATCTGGCTCAGCAACGCGAATCGGGTAACATCCCGTCATCAAAGCGGCCCGCGATACACCACAGACCGGTTGCGCATAGAAACTTGTCAGCCTTAGACCTTCTGCCGCCATTTGATCCAAATGTGGCGTCTTGATGGTCTGACTACCGAAACACCCCAGATCGTTATAGCCTTGATCGTCAGTAAAAATCACAATGATATTGGGTTTGTCATTTGCAACGGCAATCGAGGTATGGAGTGAAAGGGCTAAAATGGCACAACCCAATATCTGAAGAGGGGTCGCGTTCTTTCTCGTAAGTCGGAGTTGGTTGGTCATCATTCCCCTTTTTTCTACCAGGTGATGAATTTGGATACGCCTCTCACAGAATCAAACGATAACTGAAGTTGCCAATTCGTGTGTGGCGACATTTCACTGATGACAATAATAATACCGCAGTAAACCAAGCGTACCAGAAACCTTCTGCTACTGCCACTTTTCCGTGATTTTGGAACATCCACAATCGACCAGGAATAAACATAACATGACAATGGGGTGAGATAAGAACGGCGATCGCGGTAACGATTCAAGACTGATTCGGCGTTTCCAATCCAAAATGATCGATTTGCAGAATTATTGTATCTCGTAGCACAGCAGTTCTTTTAGTAACAGCTTTTTTGCTTTCACCGAATTTATTAGGTATTCCTCTTGACGGTATCACTCGGATCACATATACCTAAATAATTAGGTGATATTTTTGACTCGCGTGACATCAATTGTCGCGTTCAAGAAATGATTTGAGAGCAAGGCGACCCATGGATACCGCACCCACTGAGCGAGAGATGGATATTTTGAAAGTGCTTTGGGAGATCAAAGAAGGTTCGGTGCGTGATGTGCATGCGCGTCTCGAAAAGCAGTCAGGGTTGCATTTCAATACAATCCAGACTCAGCTTCGTATCATGGATGAAAAACAGCTTGTCGCTCATCGACGTGAAGGACGAACGTTTTTGTATCGTCCGCTTTGCTCTCGCGAGCAAGTTTCATCACGTTTTTTGCATAAAGTCTATGATGGTGCTGTCAATGAACTTGTTTTGAATATGCTGAGTTCAGAAAAACTGAGTGCTAAGGATTTGCTGGAACTCGAAGCGATTATCGCGCAGGCTCGTCAAAAGAAAGCCCGTAATCGAAAAAAAGGGAAGTGATATGATGTTACTCAATGAATCAGGTTCATGGCTCATTCACTCGGCTGTGTTTGGTGCAGCGATCTTGTTGCTTGGCGGCTTAGCAGTCTGGTTTTTCCGCGAGCCAATCTATCGTATTCGTATTATTCATTGGACATTCGTGGCCTGTTTGCTAGTGCCGGCGTTTCAACAATTAGATATGATCCCCGGTTACTCGCTCAATTTAGGAAGTGAAATGAAAACCGAGCCACTGCAGACAGCTCCTGAAATCGTTTCACTTTCCGAATCGCCCCTCGTTTCACAATCAGTCCCTGTTGAACAAACACAAGGTTCCTCGATTCGACATTTCGAACCGATCCCTTCACAAAACTTGTCTGTCGAAAATACGGTTTTCTCTGAAATTGAAAATTTGAAAGAGTCGGCACGACCCGCTACAGTGCCTGTAATCAGTGATTCTGCATTGCTATTACGTATCGGACGCACGATGCAGTTAGTGTATTTTACGATGGTCGGTTTCTGGATTCTCATTTGGTTGGTTGGCTATGCTCGACGTTGTCAAATCGCCAAATATGCAATTTTAGCCAGCGATGAATTGCAGCATCTCCTAAGTTCGATCGCTGGTGCAAAAGGGAAGCATGTTCGTCTGCTCGTAAGTGACCGAGTGCCAACCCCCATTATGTGGGGAGCGTTTCGGCCAACCATTGTGATTCCGACCGAGCTTGCCGCTAAGCCGAATTCCGCTGCACTGCGCTGGGCGATTGCTCATGAATGGTCTCACGTTTTACAAGGCGACTTCAGCACACAAGTGCTGTCGAGTTTAACGAAATTCGTTTGTTTCTATCAGCCGGCTTATTGGTGGTTGCGGCGCCAATTGATTCTTAATCAGGATTTCCTCGCGGATGCATTCGCAGCAAATCAAGGACCGTCAACAGAAGACTACGCAGACTTTCTGGTTTCGATCGCACGCAATCAGAACCAGCCACTACTTACAGGAACCCTTGGCATCAGCGATCACAGATCGAATCTCTTCCGTAGGGTTAATATGCTCGTGGACCCACCGCGTCCGTTGCTGCAAAAGAAAAAGCGGTTGCCGACACTTCTGATATTATTATTTGCACTGCTGACAGTGACTGGCCTGAGCACCGTACGGCTCGACGCCAGACCAATCGAAACACCACAGTCTCAATCATCCGAAAGTAAACCTGATTCGAATTCAAAAAACAGTTTACCCGCACAGAATCATTCACAAAAAGCAGATAATAAGAGCGGTAAGGAAAAATATGTTCTGAAGTATCGCGGACGTGTCATTGCTCCCGATGGAACTCCCGTTGAGGGAGCAAAAATCTTTGCCGTGTATTGGGTGCAAGGCTCTCGCTCCAACCCTCATATCAAACCACGTGCCATTAGCGATGCCAATGGGATGTTTCAATATTCCGAATCCTCAGATGTATTCGAGCCCGATGCCGATATTTATTATCTGGCTTACACTCTCGTTGCTGCTGCGGATGGATTCGGATTCGCCAGAGGTTCCTCGTCCGTTTTTGAGACAACCGGACGTACTCTGCAACTGCTGCCTGCTTCGAGAAGAAAAAGTTATTCTAATTATTTGGCAAAACAGAAACCGGTCCTGCAACTCGTACCAGATGAGGTACCCATTACTGGTCGTATTATGAATATCGAAGGCAAGCCAGTTAAAGGAGCCCGCGTGCGTGTTGATCGAGTCTGGCTCAATGCAGAAAATAACCTTGATGCCTGGGAACAAGCCGCAAAAAAGAAAGAGGCCGACTTTTATTCGCTTCGAAATTTTACACCGGAGAGCCATAACGGCCCCCAAATGCCATCGGTTATTCCCGATGTTCATACAGACGCTGATGGATACTTTACAATACGGGAAATCGGGAAAGAACGAATTGCCAAACTGCTGGTCAGTGGCCCCGGCATCGAAGCAAATATGATATCCGCGCGCACGCGTCGAGGCGAAAAAATTGTTGTGCCTCATTCTTGGAAAGATAAAACTTCTCAAAGGGGAATTAACTCTCTGCCTAAAGAAATCTATTTTCCAGCCAAGTTTACGCACATTGTTAGTGATTCAATACCTGTTGTTGGTCGAGTGACTGATGCTGAAACGGGTAAACCGATTTCAGGAGCACTCGTAAGTGCTGGTCCTTTCGTTACATTCACCGGCGGTGGTAAAAATCATATTAACGATACCACAGATGCCGATGGTCGCTATCGCCTGGAAGGGCTCCCGGCCATTAAGAAAAAACGACAGGAGCGGATCTATGTGCATTCCCCAATCGATACCACTTACCTTCCGGTAACTGTTGAGGTCCCGGCACAAACAGAGCAGCCGCAAACAATTCCGGAAATCAAGCTAACCAAAGGAGTGTGGGTTCGCGGACAGGTGGTCGATGAGCGTACTGGAAAGCCTGTACGTGGACTCGTTAAATACTATGCGTTCAATACTAAAAAGCCCTCAAAGTTGAACCACACCGTTTTTTTATTCAATGTCTTCGAGCGGCGGACCGACAGGGAAGGTCATTTTAAAATTCCCGTACTACCCGGAAAGGGAATTGTTACTTTCATGGCCTATGACCATACCCGCTATCGTAGAGGAGTGGGAATAGAGTCCATCACAGCAAAAGTTAAAATCAACATCGGTAAGTACAAGCAACTTGATACGGTTCCCGCCTTAATACCTTCGTACTGTCATCTCCTTCGAGAAATCAATCCGCAGGTTGGTTCTGAACCAGTTGAGATCGAAATGAAACTGACTTCCGGAGTTGATATCCCAGGCAGAATGATTGATGAAAACGGAGAGTCGCTCGACGGTGGGTTTGTCAGTGGGACGTACTACCGAAATCTGGAATCTTGGGGGCTACCGATTCGTAACAAACAGTTTTTGATTCAAGGCTACTATCCCGATCAACCGCGAACCCTACACGCCTATTACCCACAGAAAAATCTCATTGGCAGCTACCATCTGGAAGGCAAACCACCTGCAGAAATCGTGATTCAGATGGAACCGGCTGGCAGCGTACGAGGACGATTAGTGGATGAAGTTGGTGATCCTGTTCCAGATGTCATGCTCAGCGGTAAAGGTTTGCCACTAGAGAGAATTGGAGTCCAAGCGCCTCGATTAGTGACGGATAAAGAAGGGTGGTTCCTCATTCAAGGCTTAGTACCAGGTAAAAAGTACACGATCTCAGGTATGTCAGCTAACGCAAGCGGACACGTATTAACGGACATCGCTGTTCAAGCAAACCAAACAAAAAATGTTGGCAACATAAAGTTCCCACCAGTTGTAATGCCAAAAAAATCTGATGACAGTTCGAATGTTCCAGAGAACAAACCAAAGTAAGAATCGCAGTAAATCAATTGGTCGCTTCCCACTCCACTTGAACCTGCTCAGACGTCAAGGCCTGATTCCAAATCTTTATCTCGTCGAGCTTGCCATCCATGAACTCGGTCCCTGACAGAGATTTCTGATCCTACAAACTTCGTCATTTTTTTGTTGTCAATGCTCAATCCCATCACAGGTAAACCTGTGGTGTTTTGCTTTTTTAATTTCTTCCGTAGTTTTTTTCTTCCATTTCGGATAGGCAGACAGTCATTAGCTCTTGAACCAGATCATTGGGCTCTTCGATCGGCTGCAAAAGACGTCCAAGGCCGACAAGCTTGGCATGTTTCGCTGATAGTTAAAAAGAACATGAGCGGTGGCCGCAAAAACAACCACTACCCCTACCATGTATTTTGGGATTTCACTTACGATAACAGGTTCATGATGGACTCGCTTAGAAATACACTTTTTTCCTTTAGGAGCTTCTATGAATTACAAGAGGTGTTCTCAACACTCAAGCAATTGCCATGCAGATTGCTCGGGATTAACTTGCAGATGCGAAATGTTCCCTACGAGTCCAACATCAGATCTTCAAAAAGGAATGCTCACTATCCTTCGATCAATATTTAGAGCTCGTTACGGTGGTTCACGAATCATCGGCTATTTCAGGTTTGTGATCGTTGATATGGAAATCAGACAGAGTACTCAAGTAAAATTGAGCTTGACACAAACCGTCCAGACGGTACAATAAAAGAGTCCAAGGAGAATTTATGTCCAAAGCTAGCGAATCTCGAAACAAAATCTGTGAAGCAGCAATCGCTGTTGCCGCGAGGGACGGATTCTCTTCGATGAGCTTGGATGCCGTAGCTGCAGAAGCCGGAGTCAGCAAAGGTGGATTGCTTTATCATTTTGGTACAAAAGAAGAGTTAATGCACGGCACGCTACAGCATTTTGCAGAAGTTGGCCAACATATGCTCTTGGGCAGAATTGCGTCTGACCCCAATTCGGAAATGCGCTGGGCGCGTGGAATTGTTTCATGCATGTTTCCTTCAGATGCGGAGTTGGAAACTACGAAACAGGAGCTTGACCCATCGATCATTTTCAAATTTATGCTATCAATGCTCACGTTAGCTGCTGATCGTAGTACCAGCATCGGCCCCCTTACCGAAATGGGAACAGAGTTGCGCGATCGTTTACTCGAAGATGAGTCTGTTGGTCTGGAGCAGATGCTGATTTGGCTCGCGATTGACGGTCTTCTGGTTTGGCAGCTATTGGGGTTAATCGACCCAAAAGACGAGCTATTCGCTCGTGTGGGCAATGAATTCCGAAGCCGCGTGGGACTGTCACCCCGAGAAGACAGCAAAGAGCAATCGACCAAGAGCAAAAAATCGACTCAGCGAACAAAACGACGGAAAGAGGGCCTAAAGTGAAGCTAAGCCGGTCCTGGAACATCATCTTCGCAATCGTTGTTATCGCGACAATCGCTATCGCTGCACTTAGCTCAAACAAGAGTGAGTTGCGAAGTGTCGTTGCGGGTAATGCAAAGTCGCGTTTTCTTTCCGAGGAACAGGATAAATGGATTGGTGCGCTCGGTCGAATTGAACCGCGTAGTCGCATTCGGCGTATTTCCCCTTGGGGTGGTTCTCGCTCGTCAGTCATCACGGAGTTACACGTTAATACAGGAGATATCGTACAAAAGGGGCAGTTGCTTGCCACGTTTGATACATTTGCTCAACGATCTAGTGAAGTTGCGGTAGCGAAAGCAAACGTTGCAACTGCTCTAGCGAGACTCCAAAAAATCAAATCCGGCGAAGAGCCTGAGACTATAGACGCGAAGCGTGCCGAACTGAAGCTCGTACGCACGCGGATGGAGTCGCTTCGAAAGGAATTGGAACGTTCAAAGCGGCTTGATTATTCCAAGGCGATCACCGTTCATGAACTTGAAAAGGTTCAGCTGCGTTTTGACGAAGCGGTCCTAAACATTCAGCAGTTTACAAGTGAATTAGCGGCCATGGAGAATGTCCGTGCGGTCGATATCACACTATCAGAAGCCGAGCTAAAGACAGCGGAAGCTGAACTGCAACTCCAATTAGCTTTACTCGAAGCCACTCAAGTTTTTGCGCCTATTGATGGCAAAGTGCTGAAGCTTCACGCGCATGCGGGCGAGACGATTGGCGACCAAGGAATTCTAGAGTTGGCAGACATGGAACATCTCCAAGTCGTAGCCGAAATTTTTGAGGCTGATATCGCTAAATTGTCTGTTGGCATGTCCGCTGAAATGAGTGTCATCTCGATGAATCAACGGTTCAAGGGATCCATTGCTGAAATTGGGCAGCTCGTCGGCCGCCAAGACGTTCTCTCTGTCGATCCCGTGAGCGATGTGGATGCCCGCGTAGTTGAAGTGCGCATCGACTTGGAACCTGACATTGTACAGGCGCTCGCGCGGCTTTCGAATGCCAGAGTCGAGGTGGTGATCAAGCCAGAAGGGTCAAGAGATCTGTCAGTTGATAGGGGGCTACCTTGATGGTTCGTCTGCCTGCGAGTCTTCGTGTGGGGTGGCAGCAAGTCAGCCACAATAAGACCAAGTTACTCGTGGCTTCCGCTGGCGTGATTGTTGCAGTCATGCTGATGTTAGTGCAACTGGGTATTCGCCGCGGAGCCATCGATAGCAGTATCGCGGTCGCGAAACGCCTGACGGCAGATGTCGTTGTCGTCAGCCCGCGGACGAAAACAATTTTTCAACCTTCTTCCGTCCCAAGAAGTATGTTCTACCGGGTGATGGCACATCCAGAGGTCGAGCGGGTGCAATCTCTCTATGTTGGGCGCGCTGTATTTCGCAATCCGTGGAGTGATATCGAGTTTCCGATCAGCGTGTATGGAATCGATCCAGACCGACCAATGATGGATCTACCCGGCTACGAGTCAATGCAGCAGATACTTGAGCGTGCTGACCGCATTTGTTTTGACCGGCAAAGCCGACCCACCTATGGTCCTGTTGCTGACGAACTTGATAAAAGTCGGAACGTGATCACGGAGGTCAATCATCGAGAAGTCCACGTCGTCGGTTCCGTTTCCGTGGGTGTGTCCATTAATACGGACGGCAATTTGTATGTATCTCCAGCAAATTTCCTCAGGCTTTTTCCTGATCGCAACCCCGGCTCGATCGATATCGGTTTGGTCCGATTAACAAGTGATTCGGACCCTCAGGCTGTGGCCAGTACACTCTCTGAGCTTCTCGGCAAAGAAGCCCGCGTTTTGCCTTGTCAAGATTTGGTCGATGCCGAAGAAACCTACTTAAGAGAAACCGCCCCTCTCGACTTTATCTTTGGTATGGGTACGGCTGTTGGGTTCTTCATCGGTTTTGTGGTCGTTTACCAAATCCTGTACACAGAGGTCACAAACCATCTGCCTCACTATGCAACGCTGAAAGCGATGGGATTTCGACAATCATTTCTGGTTCGAATCGTCCTCAGCCAAGCCGTGATCTTTTCCATTTTTGGGTTTGTCCCAGGCTTTCTAATGGCTCTCGGTATTTATTCGGTCGCTACAGATGCGATCCAAATGCCAATTATCATGACTATTGATCGTGCGGTGACAGTGTTTGTCGTGACTTTATCGATGTGTGGTCTATCAGGCCTGATTGCAATTAGACAACTCTCTTCCGCTCAACCAGCAGACGTGTTCTAGATGTCGAATCCTACTCCCATCGTTGCAAACAGCCTCTGTTTCTCATTCGGCAATGGAGAACTGCAAAAGCAAATCTTGTTCGACATCTGTTTTTCGGTCGAAGCGGGGGAGATCGTATTACTGACTGGCCCGAGTGGCAGCGGCAAAACGACACTATTGACCCTGATTGGCGGCCTACGACAAGTTCAGGAGGGAGAGTTAACCGTTCTAGACCATTCGTTGCATCAAGCGACAGAGTCAGAACTGGTTTCACTACGCAAGCAGATTGGATTCATTTTTCAACAGCACAATTTACTCCCCTTTCTGACGGCAGCACAGAATGTCGAATTGATGCTGGAAATGCAGGGACTTGTGTCGTCAAACGAGATCGTTTCCAGGTCTGCCGAGGCTTTGGCTGTCGTTGGCTTAAGCGATCGCATGAGGCACGAACCCTCTGGCCTGTCCGGGGGGCAAAGACAACGCGTCGCGATTGCTCGTGCGCTAGTTGGCAATCCTTCTTTGATCCTGGCAGACGAACCAACTGCCGCATTAGATAGCAAATCTGGTAGGAGTATCGTCGATCTGTTGAAGAAACTCGCACGAGAGCGTGGAGTTCCAATTCTCATGGTGACACACGATTCCCGAGTACTGGATATTGCAGACCGAATCATCGAGATGGAGGATGGACGGATCAAAGATTCAAGCGCGTTAAGTAAAGCCAGTGAATGAATACACACTCAACGAAAAGATTTTTTTCAAGAATCGTGATACAACTTCTGGTCACTTTTATTGGACTGATCGCCTGCTCGTGATTGCTTCATACGATTAGCCGTGTCTGGATCGTTGAGATTCTGCAGACATCGTTCATGAAACACAAGGTCAGCGAAGGGTTTCAGCCTTGGAATGGCTGGCAATCCTTTCTAATAGTCCATGCCACGTCCGCAGCTTGCGCAATCTTGTTTGCCTTGCTCGTATTCCTTTTTTTACTCAAAGAACTGGAGGTGGCATAAGCGATGCGGCGAGTTGTATGTGGTCACTGTGTTGATCAGCGCTCTAAGCGGGCTGCCGCTTTACGTTTTTCCAGGGGTTGCCCAAGCGCGCAAGCTGTCGCGAAGTCGG
Organism: Gimesia aquarii; assembly: GCF_007748195.1. NCBI lineage: Bacteria > Pseudomonadati > Planctomycetota > Planctomycetia > Planctomycetales > Planctomycetaceae > Gimesia > Gimesia aquarii. The sequence goes on along the minus strand of NZ_CP037920.1, from coordinate 1,568,405 downwards.
TAAGTCTTTGGGATTCAAACCAGCCTTTCCACATATTGTGTCCCTGCCCCGCGACCACTTCAATTTCAACGGGACCACCAAAGTCCTTGTAACGACTGGCCAGTTCTGCGGAGTTTGCTTCCAAAGGCACAACCTTGTCATTATCACCATGAATATGAAACAGGGGTACTCTGGCCTTGGCCAGTGATTTTAGCCGATCGATTGGATTATGTTTTGACAATTCCAGTTTGAATTGTGTGGGGGTTAACCCATAAGCGCCAGCGGCACGCGCGATGCCGGGATAACTCTTAATGTTACAGACCGGATAAATACCAGCGATTCCGCTCACGGATTGCGGATGCTCAACCGCCCAGCTATAAAGCATCAATCCGCCGCGGCTGCGTGCCAGCAGGCATGGCTTCTTGCGAAAGCCGCGTTTCTTTACTAGATAATCAAAGAAGGTTGTGTAGATCTTTCGCCCCTGTGGACTGCCAAAAGATTCGCCAACGTCGATGCCCGCGATGGCAATGCCTTTCGCGAGAAATTGTTTGAACATCCAAACCTCGGATTTGGCCGGTAGTCCGCTAAGGGTGGGAGCGTACCAAATCCATGGAATGTTGGCGTCTGTATTCGGTGGCAGAATAACAAAGGCGTTGTGACCATTGAGCTTGAAGGACTCACCCGGCAGTGGCAGAGACTTGTTGCCTTCTGTAATTACGGGTTCTGCGGCGGTCGCCACCGTGATACTGAACAGGCTTAGAAAAATAAGACAGAATCGATTCATCATCGCTTACTTAATTCTATTATTGGATACATCTCAGGCGAATATTTCTGTCACTGGTTTGCCGTGTCCGTCCTTTGTCGCAAAGAAGGGCCGTTTCTCGACGTCGTAAGCTGTTTTCGGACTAATACCCATCGCGGTGAAGATCGTAGCATGTAAGTCTTCAACGGAGACTGGGTTTTCGATCGCAAGCAGAGGCCGCTCATCGGCCGTCTTACCGTAGAGAAAGCCCTTTTTGACGCCGCCACCAAACAGGGCGACGCTTGTGCCACCAGTGAAATGACGGTGCAAACCATAGTGCTTCATCTCTGCAAGTTTCTCGGTCTTGGCGCGTGACTGATCTTTCGCATTCGAACCGGGAACCCCTTCGATCATCATGTCACGGCTGAACTCGCTGGCAATGATGACAAGAGTCCGGTCAAGTAGCCCTTTTACTTCGAGATCGAGAACAAGCTGCGCGATCGGTCGATCGATCTCCTGCTTGAGACGTTTCACAGTGGTGTGACCATTTTCGTGCGTATCCCAATGGATAAAGGGGATGTATTCGGTGGTCACTTCGACAAATCGAGCGCCTGACTCAACCAGACGGCGTGCCAGAAGACAACCCCGTCCAAACCGTCCTGTGTCGTAAATCTCTCGAGACTCCTTTGGCTCAAGAGTCAGGTCGAAGGCATGCTTTTCCTTCGACTGTAACAGACGATGTGCCGCTTCCATCGAACGCAGCATCGATTCCTGCTGGTAATCGCTCATCCATTCACGGTTTGGGTTTTTGTCGATCAACTGACGATAATGCCGGTAACGATTGGCGAACCTTCCGGGCTCCATCCCCTTTGGTGGTTGGACAGAGCGAACAGCGTCTTTCGGGTAGGGTAGGTTCATCGGGCCGTATTCCGTTCCAAAGAAGCCGGCAGTGGTGAAGGCTTTGAGCTCTTCCTTTTCCCCAACGCCTTCAAGCCGCTGGCCAATATTAATGAATGGCGGGACAACCGGATTTTTCGGCCCAAGCACCTTCGCCATCCAGGCCCCGATGTGCGGAGCAGCTACTGTGAGAGGCGGAACATATCCGGTGTGCCAATGATACTGGTGGCGGGAATGCAGAATGTGACCAAGGTCCGGCTGCACTGCAGAGCGGATCAGTGTGCCTCGATCCATAACTTTTGCGATCTGCTCCATGCCTTTTGTAATTTTGATATTGTCGACTGCGGTATCAATCGCCGGGAATGTGCTCAGAATTTTTTCTACTTCGAGCCCTTTTTCAAAAGGCAGATAGCGTTTCGGATCAAACGTGTCAGGGGCAGCCATGCCTCCTGCGAGCCAGATGAGAATGCAGGAATCGGCCTTTGCGTGCGGTTGTTTGACCGCTTCGGTATTGGCCCAGGCGCGAGGGGCTCCCATCGTCAATGCACCAAGAGATGCCGCGCTGAGTTTTTTGAGCAGGTCACGACGGGAAATTTTTTCTTCAAGTGTCATCATAAGATTATCGACTTTGAACTAACGAATCATTTGAAATTCAGGTTTCATGAAGACGATCCACAGAAGGTCTTCAACAGCGATAGGATCGCGGCCATCTCCGACAACTTCAGCTAGAACGGTTCGCTCCGCTGTTGAGGGTTCACGTGAGAGGGCATATCGAAAAAGCAGAACGATCAATTCCTCACTACTTATGTCTTTGCCAACAAGATGTTTTGCACCATTTTGGAGGTACTCGGCCAGGATATCTCCATTCGAGAGGTCAATTGCCTGCAAGGTGGTCAACTCGCCAGGCCTGGTTGTCACTACTTGATCACGATGTGGTCTACCCAACGAGCGCATCAGAAAATTATTCTTTACTAAAGCCGCTCGAACAGGGGAAGCAGGAAGAGACGGCGGACCTGCATTCACTTTGGGATCCAGAACAGTGCCCCAGGGGGGCTTGCCGTGCAGATTGAGTTCTTCTGCCGCGGCCCATTTTCCGGATGGAGAACGCGCTTCCCAGGATTTGTTGCTCGTAATTTCTTTTTGATCAACGCCATCTAAATATGCAATCTGACAAATAAATCCCGCAGCGCCTCCGAACATCTCCGCATCGACTTCAATCAGGTTCTCACCCACCTGCAGATGTTGTGTGATGTCGAGATAGACCGGCTTCTTCCAGCTTCGAGAGGTGGCTACTTTCGCGCCATTGATTTTCATGACAAAGGCGTTATCACATGTCGCCATCAATTTCGCACCGGTCGAAGCCGCGTTGAGCTTAAACTTCTTTCGTAGCAGTGATTTCTTGCCCACTTCGCCGCTGTGCCAAATCCAGTAAGCGGTAATCGGTGTGGGTATTAATATTTCCGATGGGGACTTCGAATTTTCTACTTCCGATTTCTCTGAGCGATCCACCTTGGCTTCCGCGACGGCAGGATTTCCTCCCGTTATCTGCCAGATCGAGTCCAGTAGTTGTTCAGCGGTCATTCGTTTGGCAATGGGTCCCGCGTAAACATAATCTTCGCCCGGCTCTTTTTCCAGAATCACGGCTTGCGACTGGTAAGCCTGTGATGTCATAATGAAGCGGATGAACTTCCTCAAATCATAACCATCCTTCGCAAACTGCACCGCAAGATAATCTAACAAGTCTTCATTCCAGGGCCGCGTGTGCATCGCGTCGACTGGATGTACGATACCACGCCCCATGAGCTGCGCCCAAATTCGATTGACCAGCGTCCGGGTGAATCGCCCGTTGTCGGAATGAGTCATCAGCACAGCCAACTGCTGGAGTCGTTTAGTTTTGGGAGCTTTCGAATTGACATCTCCCAACTCGGGGAAGATCCATTTTGGCGTGGCCATCTTACCTGTCGGCTTATCGCAGTGATTGAGTTCAAGGGGATGATCAGAATAAATCGCGGCTAAGTTGTAGGCCTCCGATAAAGTCCAACGATCAATGAAACTGTCGTGGCAACTGGCGCACTTCATGTTGATACCAAGAAAAACCTGCGAGACATTCTGGGCGAACTGGATCTCGCGCGTCTGGCTTGCGTTCACATCGCCGCGCCACTTGATCCCGTCGATAAAGCCAGCCGATTCGGTCGTCGGCGAAATCAGTTCGCGCACGAACACATCATAAGGCTTGTTCTCGCGCAACGCAGCGTAGAGCCACGGAGTGATCTGCTTGCGCCCACCGGTGATAAAGCCGGTTCCTGTATAATCGTTGCGTAAAAGGTCGTTCCAGGTCGTCAACCAGTGATCGGCATAAGCGATGTCGTTCGCCAGCAGTTGATCAATCCACTGTTCGCGTTTATGGTTTGATTTGTCCGCGACGAACGCCTGCAATTCTTCCGGCGTCGGCAACAGACCAATGGCGTCGAGAGTGGCACGACGAAGAAAGGCGGCGTCCGAAACCGCTTGAGGAGGCGATTGTCCTCGCTGAGTGAGATCGGCATCCAGCAGCCGATCAATCGGATGGTTACGGCCGTTTTGTGGTGGGGGCAGGGTAACAAGACGGGGTTTCAACGGCGGTTCCCAGGCAGACTTGCCCATCGTAATGTCAGTGTCCCAAGGCGCGCCTTGGTCGACCCATTTTTTCAGAGTTGCGATCTCCTTTGCCGAAACACGGGGCCCTTCCGGGGGCATCCAGACGGAATCGTCGGACGATTCAAGCAATTCGATCATATGGCTCTTTGCCGCATCGCCCGGGACTACCACTTTACCAGACTCTCCTCCGGCCAGCAGTTCGGCCCGCGTATTCATCGACAGGCCGCCCTTTTTCTGGTCACCCGTATGGCATTTCGCGCAATGCTTCTGTAGCACAGGCATCACTTCATGAGCAAAATCGACAGCAGACTGGGGCTTCGTTAGCACATCATCCGCATCGCATACAGACATACCACAAAGCACGAATAACATTGTATAAAAATATTTCATTGATTGTTCTTTGCATGATCGATAATAAATGACATCTAAGTTCTTTTATTATAGCGGACATCGTCACAGATAAACAAACAAACTTCTAACGATTTCTGGTCCGACGTTTTTGGTAACCAGAGGATAACGATTGTTAGTATGCGCTACGCAAAGCTGCCGTTATAAAATACGCTTTGTAACGACTCGCATTCGAACCCATTCCAGAAGTCGTGAAAGGGTAATGCTTTGTAAAATTGATTGCATTCGACAGTGTGGTCTACTTACTCAGACCTGGGTAGAATGATCCTGCCATTGGGTGCAGTAGCACGAAACGCAAAGTTCCAGGCGCCGCGCGTCACACCTACTTGATTGCTCAGCCAGACCTGTAACTTATTAGTCCCTTTTAGTAGTTTCACTTTCAGAGTTCTTGCACGAATGTAGGGCTGTGATCCAAGATCGACAGAGGGATCGTCGTTTAGCTTGAGGATCAAATGGTCGTCCCATGCCAAACGGAGTTCCGCGGTCATTTCCGACTGAGCCTCCAATTTGCAATATGCAACAGCCCATCCGTCTAACGTGGGAGAATTTGCATTGGACGCCTTGGGACGCAAAACGTGATTGAACTCAACGAATCCCCGGATTGAGTCGCGCTTTTTCCAGGCACGATCAAGAAACGATCTTTTAGGATCAAACTTGCCATCACGCATTGGTAGAGATTCTACCTTCGTAAAAGGTCCTGCTAACCACCACGAACCACAGTCAGGTAACGGAAGATCATATTCGCCGCGGAGAATTTTTGTCTGCGGTAAGCGCTGCTTTATCGGCGGCATCTTGAAATACGGCCTTACCGGCTTTTCAGAATACCAATACGCAGTTGATGAAATGTCATGCGCTCGTGCACCAAAGCGGATATGTAACGATTTGTTAAAGTGAACTTCGTCTTTGGCGAAAAAACGATAACCCACCAGTTTTTGCCGGTCGCCTTTGGCATCTTTTTGAATGTAGTAAGGCATGTCCGAATAGAGAAATGTCTGCGGCACATAATCGGCGCCTCCATGAGAGGCGCCAAAAGTATCTTCACCGCCAATGCCACGTAGAAACGAAGGCTGGTCGCCAAGACCATCAATGTAGATGTTGTCTGCTCCACCATGGCTCCAGCGCATCTTGTGTCGGCTTTCCAGCATATCGACGGCGTAAACAAATCCGATTAACCTTCCCGGTCCGGCTGCATCCAGCATTATGAAGTCGTCTGCAAAATCCGCAACCGGAGATTCTCGTCGCCAACGGGCACGAAATCGCATCTTTTCCTTCAGTTGCTGACTTGGATAATCATGCCAATCGACCATCATGTAGACGATGCTTCCCTCAGGTGATTCGACCTCAATACGTGCCCCCTTGGCAAAGGGCATCGGAAGATAACACGTCATCCCCAGTTTCGGCTTAACCGAGAGGAAGGGAGTATTGATCTGGTAGTTCTTTCCCGGTTGAGTCAAGTTATGCATTAAGCCAAAAAAATCGGGCAGAGGTGCTTCGACAGACGGGATTGTTTCGCCATCGAAGTAAATTCGCAAAATGTCCTTTCGACTGATGAAATTTCCCGTTACCCAGATGCGACAAATACATCCAGGACCGATTAGCGTTCCGAAGGTTTGCTTACCCTTGAATTCACTGCGTAGACTGATACGTCGCGAAACGGGGTGATCGGGAAGATCCAACTGCCATGATGTTGATGTCTGTCGAATCGGCGGGGACGCGTCGGCCACTGGACAGACAGCAGGCGTTGAAATCAACAATAAAAGCCACAAAGTGGCCCGAAGTTTCATTGTTGATTTTGTTTGTCGATGGTCATTTGATTTTATGTTCATAGACGAAGATTATAGGTCGAACTTCTTTCGACGACCAACACTCTGGTATCCGTCGGGCACGAGTGACTCAGATTTTTAAGTGACTAGAGGGCGACGTTAGTAACGACTTAGAGTCAGAGTATGCGAAGTCGTTAGTGCTGACGTGGAAGAGAATTACCTCTTACAAAAGTATCATTTGGTTCTTGATAAATATATTGTCATTTTTTGACGGATTAGTCAATACGGCGTATACTTGCGTTTAAGCCAATTTTGGAGGATCTCGTGATGCCATTGTAATAATCATTTAACGAATCGGACGTGATCGAAAGTGTCATGGACGTATTTTGTAGCAAGGGATTGTCGAAGAAGCGACATCGACCACTTACGGATGCGGATCATATTGACCTGGCCGAGGCGGCCAAATCCTACGTCGCAAGCCTCACCACTGCCAACGCTTCGGTTGCTCACCTAACAATTGGTCCTGAAACGACGGCGCCTGAGCAATGCCAACTGCTGCTTGAGAAGCTGGCTCAGAACGCCTAATTGCTTCCTAGCTAGTGGCCCCAAATATCTGAAAGAGGAACATGAATTTCGTAGAAGATCATTGTGGTTATTTTCTATCTGAGCGTTGGTCAAGGATGAGCGGTTAGAAGTATGCTTGAATACAAATCACTCTACAACAGTTCCATCGTCAGCTTGAGCGACTATCGCTGCAGTGCCTGTCGAGGTGGACCAGCGGAAGAAGAGCATTCCAGCGATAACAAAATTGTTCTCATGCGCCACGGTGTGTTCTGCAAACATGTGGGAAAGCGTATTGTCGCTAGCGATGTCAATCAAGCGACGTTCTTCTCAAAAGGATCGACCTATCGCGTAAGCCATCCGGCCGACTGTGGTGATCGTGGAACTATCTTTTCGGTCTCGCCGCATGTTCTCAACGACATGATCCACGAACTCGATCCCTCGATCAGCGATCACCCCGATCGGCCGTTCCCGTTTGTCACAGGCCCATGCGATTCACGGACTTTCTACCAGCATCGTGAACTGGTGACGGTCCTTGAGTCTGTTCAATCCTATCCGCCAGACTCGCTCTGGGTCGATGAGAAAGCAATGCTTCTCATTACTGACGTGCTCAACGCTGCATTCCAACGCACCGGGTTGCCGAAGAAACGGCATCGACCGCGTACGGATGCGGATCATATCGATCTGGCCGAGGCGGCTAAATCCTACGTCGCAAGCCGTATTGGAGAACGCGTTATTCTCGACGATGTCGCTCGCGCAGTGAATGCATCGCCTTTCCATCTCACACGTGTGTTTCGGCGACGTACCGGGATGCCTGTCCATCGCTACCTTATTTGCCTACGCCTCCGCACTTCACTTGAACAGCTTGCCGCCGGCGCTAGTGATCTAACCGCGCTGGCGCTTGACCTCGGATTCTCCAGCCACAGCCATTTCACTGACACCTTCCGCCGCGAGTTCGGCTGCTCGCCATCTGACATGCGACACACCCTAACGCGCAAATCGCTTCGCGAAATGAGCAAGAATCTGGAAGCCTGAGTTTTTGACTTCGGCTATAACCACCTTTAAATCGCTGGCGCAAGTCGCTGCAATATGTTAATTGGTGTCCAATTCAAAGGAAGATGATATGAACGCAAAAAAATGTCCCGTGTGCGGCTGGGAAATCAAAGAAGCCTTCAAGGTTCAGGTTCATGGGAAGGAAATCGTCGTCTGCTGTCAGGATTGCGCCAAAACAGTGAAAGAGAGCCCGGCCAAGTACTCCGGTCATATGAAGTAACTGAACTTTTGGGTTTCAGCCGAACTACGTCCGGCGGCAAGCGTCATCGGATACAACTTTTATGTGTTTTTGAGAGGATTTCACCTTGGCATCAATTCGGAAAGAGATTGTCATCGCGGCTCCGGCCGCCACCGTGTGGGACGCAATTCAGGACATTGGGGCTATCCACACTCGGGTGGCCCCTGGATTCGTAACCAACACGACGCTCGAAGATGGCGGAGGGATTCGCGTTGTCACCTTCTCCGACGGCCTCGTCCTGAGGGAGCGAATCATCTCCGTGGACGGCGACTCCCGACGTCTGGTCTGGTCGGTTGTCGCCGGCCCATTCGAACACCACAATGCTTCCGCGCAAGTGATTGGCGATAACCAAGGGTGCCGGGTAGTTTGGACCGCTGACCTGCTGCCAAATGAACTCGCCGACACTGTCGCCGAAATCATGGAGCGCGGCCTCGGCTTGACAAAGCAAACGCAAGAGGCCGCGACGGCATCGACGAGAGCCATCCAAGCCCAGCCCGGTGCGGACCCGAACCAGTACGTGTTCTGCCCCGCAAGTCGGCCAACGCTACACCACGTCAGTCTGTTCGTCGCCGACATGGAGGCGTCGACTCGTTTCTACACGATCGGTCTCGGATTGACAGTGCGGGAAGAGTTCCGAGACATTATAGGGAAGCGCGCCTCCGGAGAGTTTCCCTTCGGTGTGGCGAGCGTGTTTTTGGAGGCCGGCGATGGGCGTTACGTCGAGTTGCACCCCGCCGGCCAGTGGCCCATGTCTCCGCCCGGATTCCCGCTGAACCACCTCGCGCTCGGCGTGGCCGATGTCGATGCCGCTTACGCTCGGGCACTCGCCGCCGGCGGAACGCCCACCGATATCCCGATCCCGGAGCAACGGTGGGACGGCACGCCGCTCGACGTGATCATGTCGGGTGATCGCCCGGAACCCATGCGGATGGCGTTCGTCCTGGGGCCGAGTCGTGAGTTGATCGAGCTGTACCAGGCGACTATGGCGAATTGAAGGCGCGCCGAACTAGGCGCTGCAGCAGTCCCGGCTTATATGTTCGTTTGTGGAACTTCATAGCCCACTCAGAGGCCCGGACTGCTGAGTTGAATCGTTACACCAAGAGAGTTTGATTAATGATTAAACCCGACCCGAAAAAAATAATTGCTTTTGCATCTTCGAAAGAGCTTAATAAGTGGCTAAGAGCGAATCATGCCACCGAAAATGAACTATGGATCAAGATATTCAAAAAGGGAGCCGGAGTTTCCAGCGTGACCTGGAACGAGGTTGTGATCGAGACGCTGTGTTGGGGCTGGATTGACGGCGTTAAGAAGTCGCTCGGTGACCGAGCCTATCTCCAACGGATTACTCCAAGAAAAGCTCAAAGCAGTTGGTCGAAGAGAAACACAGAACATGTGGAGCGTCTGATAACTGAGGGCCGGATGGAAGAGCCTGGACTCGTGCATGTTCTTTCCGCGAAAGCGGACGGTCGGTGGCAAAAAGCCTATGCCCCGGCAAGTGAGATGAAGGTCCCAGCGGATTTTCTAGCAGCACTGAACAGTAGGCCTAAAGCGAAACGTTTTTTTGAAACACTAACCAAATCCAGTAAATACGTCATTTCATATGGATTGACAACTGCGAAGAAACCCGAAACCAGACAGAGGAGATTTGATAAATACATCGACATGCTAGTCCGTCAAGAGAAGCCTGACTTTGGCTTCTCTAAAAGCAAGAAAACTTAGCAGGGAGATGCGATGGGGCCAGCCATTTTCGTCGCTTCCTCCACGCCCCACCGATCGCTCCGACGCTGGCTAGGCACTGTTTATCAAAGCATTTTGTGCAGTCATCTTGTCGCTATCAGTTGAACGAATGCGAGGTAAGAGGCGGCGAGTTTATCGTATCTGTTTGCGACTCTTCGTGATTCCTTGAGCCACCCCATCAGGTGCTCGACGATGTTTCGTTTACGATAGACATCGTTTTCGAAGTCCTCGTTTGGTGTCTCATTAACAAAGGCCACAATGTGAACCAAATTTTCATTTTTGATTTTGTTTGTCGATGGTCATTTGATTTTATGTTCATAGACGAAGATTATAGGTCGAACTTCTTTCGTCGACCAACACTCTGGTGTCCGTAGGGCAAGAGTGACCCTGATTTTTAAGTGACTAGAGGTCGACGTTCGTAACGAGTTAGAATCAGAGTGTGCGAAGTCTTTAGTGCTGCCGTGTACGAGATTTATGTTTCATTAAAAATTATTTGGTTCTTGATAAACATAGTGTCATATTTTGACCGATTAGTCAACACAGTGTATAATGTCACTGAAAGCAACTTTGGAGGACTTCACGATGCCATGGGAAAAATCATTTGACGAATCGGACGTAATCGAAAGCGTCATGGACGTATTTTGGAATAAGGGATATGAGGCAACTTCGATTTCCGATTTGACCGAAGCAACGGGGCTGAAGAGGGGAAGTTTGTACAACGCCTTTGGAGATGGCAAGCAAGAACTATTCTTCCTCTCTTTGCAAAAATACGACCAAGAGCAAAGGGCCGTATTTTTGAAGCAGCTCGAAGCGATTGAAAGCCCAATGATAGCATTCAATACCTTGTTTGACTCTCTCGTCCAACAGGCAATGGCTGATACCGAGAAAAAAGGTTGTTTGCTAGTCAACACGGCATTAAACATCACCCACTATAGCGAAGCGGTACGAACACTGGTCACTCAAGGTATGGATGAGTTCGCTTCTTTCTTTGAGCGACTCATCAAACGTGGTCAGAATGCTGGCCAGATTCCAGAGACGGTTCAGCCGCGGCCAACTGCCAAAACACTGCTCACACTCGTGGTCGGAATTCGAGTGATGAGCCGAGGGGTGCTCAGCAAAGCAGCCTTAAAACAAGTCTCTCAGCAGGCGAAATCCCTGATTTCTTAAGGTGGATGACTAGAAGTGGTGGGAAGTCCACCGGCTGAGTGCGCTTTAATATGAGGAACTTGGTAAGAACCCGGCTGAACTTGCAGAAAGAGACGCCGTTCCATGGTACTATTAGTCTGCTGTCTTCGGCAGGAATTGTAAGCGGACGGATTCCATTGTTTCCAAGGGCGCGTCCCATAATGTTATACTGGCGGTTCCCCAGTGGCTACTACAAATTGTGGAACCGCGAGTCTTTCCTATTCCAGAATTATCGAAGATTTCCTGCCGATGATTTAAATCGATGGTAGCGAAATAATTCCAAGTCAGTGTTGATTTCGTTTCCCGCAAGCGTTTGTCTTCCGGCTTTTCAGAATAAAAAGAATAATCTTGGCTACCACAACTACAAAAATCGTTGACATCTCCGCGTTGACTTTCGAAATGTACTATCAACGGGCTTAAAGTGTCTGTTGTGAATTTCCGAGCGACCCCTTCGACGGGAAATTCGATCAAAGGCAGTTGTTGGTCCAAAGGGGCCTTACGAGCAGGTAGCTGGATCTTTTCAAAGTAGATCTTTACTGGCTTGACGGAAGGCAGCAGCTCAAAGTGGTCGATTTCATCGAGTGGCATCATGATATCAATCGGTGGACTGCCGTTGACAATTGCAGGATTCCAGACATCATTTTTTAGATTCACCTTTCGTCCCTCTTTCGAAACGACCCAAAGCGAAACGCGCTTCCGCTTGGTTCCTATGATGTCAATGATTATTTCAGATGTGCTACCAGGACTCTGGACTTCTCCGTAAAATCCTTCACGTGTCCCCCAGCCGATGTGATGTCCCGCAATGAGATGCGAAATTTTACAAGAAAATCCATCCTGTAATACAGTTGTGCCGATTTTGGGCTGAATGTTATAACGGAAGACATTTTGATCATAATTGTAGACATTCAGAACAAGATCGACCATATCTGGTAACTTATCCCACATCGAGAACAGTCGAAAATTCGATTTGTCTTTCCAGGTATATCCAGCACCGCTCTGGAATTGTTGTAAAGGAATCTTTGTCTGCGAATCAAGAATATGCACCTCGGCAACTTCAAAACGAGATGGCTCCGGGCTTGATAACTTGATCATGGCATGGTCCATAAATGTCGCATTTTTGATGTCTGGTAAATCTGTTGGGAATGAAGACAGGCTTTCTCCTTTTCCGTTTTCGATTGTGAATGTGCCGTCAGACTGAACTCGTGAAACATCCCCGATTGTGTATGTATTAGGTCCAGATTCGAGTTGCAGCGTATCCGTACCTTCCGCATCACGAAGCCACTGAGACTCAGCGGCCGTGCGTGTGAAGTTGCGGGGCTTTGACCAAGGCCGCCAGACCATGACATCAGGTAATTCACCATTGAGTGAATTCGATCGGAACCAACCGAGGTTTTTGAATTCTGCGTAATAGCCTACAGGATATGACTGAGAAAAAGTGCGATAGATGGTGTCGTAGACTGGCAGGTGAACCATGCCATTAGAATCCGTGATCAGTCCCACAAATTTCATTTTCAGACTGGGATCCAGAGAGTGATTCTGAACCCGATTGCACTCGATTTCGATTCCAGGAATTTCGACTCCCTGAATTGGCTTGCCATTACCGAGTTTGTAGCTTTGTGTGAGGACCACAGGAGCGTTGACCAGTGATTCATTCAACAGTTGGGTGGATCGTTCGAGATCGCCGTTTAAGCGGTACCAGGTTCCGAGTAAATATTGTGCGTAAAAACAATCCGGGTGCTCACTCAAAATCGCTTCTAGTTTCTCACGCGTTTCGATGAGCGAGAATTTTTTCTTTTTATTACCGATTGTCGAGAAGTATGTTCGGGCGATCTTATTGCATTTTTTAATGACGGCTTCTTCACTGGGATCGAGCTGAAACGAAAGGTTATGCCACCCGAACAATCCTTCCAGTGTGGTTTGGGTTACAGGTTTCTGACGGTCCTGTCGCATACCGGGGAGCAGAATGAACGCCAATACCAGGGTCACGATGCTGGCTGAAAAACGCAGGCGGTCTGCTCTGAAGAGAGAACCGTTCATCAGACGGCGAATCCGTCGGGCGACAGGATGCTCCTTGCGAACAAAACCGAGCACCAGTGGTTCTGCCAGTTTTGTTGACTGATGACTGGCGGCATCAATTAATGTTTCACAATATCGTTCTGGCTCAGCAAGTTGATTTGTAAGGAGAATATCGTCACAACAATCTTCGCGGGTCTGTCTCAGAGCTTTTCTGAGCCACCACATTGCCGGATGAAACCACCAGACAAGACTCACCAGCGTTTCGAACCAGCCAATCAATAAATCACGTCGACGGATATGTGCTAATTCGTGTGCAATCACGATGGTGAGTTGATCTGGCTGCAATTGCGTTTCAATGAGACGTGGCAGTACAACGACCGGTCGGAAGACTCCCATCGCGAATGGGGCGTCTGTTTGGTCTGAGATGCGTAATTGGGGAATGGATTTCATTTTTAACTGCTTCGCGATTCGTTCCAGTTCAGACCACAAAAAACCGTCTTTCTGGATTTCGCCCGCGCGCACAACTCGTCGAACTAATCGGTAGCGATGAATGAGTAATGCCGCGAATGCAGTCGTACCGAATAAGTAGACGGACATCAGCAGAGTAGACCATGGGAATTTCGGTTTTGGTTTGGATACTTCAGTCATCACTGAACGGTTTGAACCAGGTCCGTTTTTTATTACTTCAAGCTTTTTTGCGACAAGGGGGGAACTGTTTTTCGTTTGATTGCTGGGTTGAGAGGTTGTGGAAGCATTTATTGTCTGTGCTGACGCATCCAAAGAGATTATTTCTGATCTGATTGGCTGGAAACGTATCGTCGAGTATTGTGAAATGAAACCGGTGGAGAGAATCAAGAACGGCGGAGTCATAAATTTCAGCAGGACCAGGAGTAAGATTGCATACCGAAGTTGTGCGCTTATGAAACGGCGTGTCAGAATCAATAATACAAATACCAGTACAGCGATCAACAGTGCCTGCCAGCCGGCAGATTGCATCGAATGAATCCATTCGGAGGAAAAATAGTTGAATGCATTCATCACTGGTTCCTCTTCTTTTTCGACTTTTGCTTTTTGGTCCGAACATCGTCAAGGAGTTGATGCAGCTGTTCGATTTCTTTTTCTGTCGGCTTGCGTGTTTCGAAGAACGAAGCCATAAACGAGAGCGTATCGCCCCCAAAAACGCCTTGAAATAAGTCGTTCATCAGATGACGGTATGCACGGATTGACTCCGGCGTCGAGCGGAAGAGAAACGCCTTGCCTTTTTCAGCCTTGCGTTTGGTAACGAGTTTTCGGGACTCCAGTCGTTTCAATAAGGTCATGACGGAGGATGGTTCCATCTTGCGCACTGGAGTCAGGGCTTCACAGATCTCTTTGACAGTCGCCTCTTCCAACTGGTTCAGACAAACGAGAACGTCACGTTCGGCATCCGGGATTTTTTCTTTTTGATGATTCATGCTTTCATTAATAACGACAAATGTCGTTATGTCAATGTTAAAAAAGACAAATGTCGTGATTAAGATGGATTTACAAAAAACCGATGGCCCTGGTGCTGTTATCTGAGGCATTGACACTTGCAGTTGTGCTACGACATAACTGCTTATGATGGTGGGGCTGGTGACGTTACAAAAATGGTGGGCAACTCACTTATTTATGATATTGGGCAATTCGCTTATTTAGGATATGATAGAAACACTCGCAACCAACGAGATACAATTTCCACTTTTTAACAGAGGTTATTAAGGAATGATTCGATGTCCATCTCGCATTTACTAACTTGTTGCGCCCTGATGTTTGTATTGCTTGCAGGGTGTGAGCAGAATGAAAATGCACAGAGAAATAAACGCTTTGGAATCCCGGAAAAAATTAAAAAGAAGCAAGTTGGTGAGTGGGAAGCTTCTAAAGTTAAGTTACTTCGATCCGGTAAGCAGCCGGCAGTTGTTATCAATGCGAAAAGAACAAATTACGAATTCAGTGATGGTCCAGATAATTTTACGACACCAGTGACCGCATTCTCCGATTCAGAATCAGGGAGTATCTGGGTGGGACCTGAACGGAACGGATACCTGGAGATTGAAAATAAAATTCTGGGTTTTTTTGTCGTCGAACATGTAATTATTTGGACTGAGAGTATTCTGAATCATGACCCGAAATCGCCTTCACCTGATCTCACCAATCGTTTTGAAAAAGATGTCACGGGCGGCTCTTTTTACCTAGGTGCTTACCCAGCTAATAAAGTAAAGACAAATTTGAAAGGTGTGATCAAAGATTCAATAGTGTTTGCCGATGGTTTTGGTAGTTCCGGAGGTCCGAGACCCATTGTGACAGGATTTCAATGGGACAAAAATTTATTAAAGCTTAGTTTAACAGACGAGACAAAAGAGTATGAAGCGACCGTATGGATTGACGTGAAGTCCAAAGAGGTTAAGAAAGCCGAGGAGAAACGGTCTAAGCTTGGTGAAAAGTTATTCCAAGAGAGACTGGAGGCAGAAAAGGTAGAACAAGAGAGACTGGAGGCATTAAAGGCACAACATGAAAAATTGGTAAATAAAAAAGAAAAAAAGGAAAATAGTCAATAACAGCGTTCAGCATTGTCAACTCGGTTAGAAAAACTACTGTTTACCGAAGCAGGACTTTAGGTTCCAAAATTTGTCCTGCGGCGTTAATAACCAGATGAAAAATAGTGAAATAACTTTTCAACAAGGCAAAACTATCTCTAAAAAAGTTTGCAAAAATTTTTTTTAAAAATAGTATTGACCGATCGTTCAAAACACGATATAGTTTTTATGTAGTGACAAGCATGTGACTTGTTGGAGGAGCTTGCTCCCCTTTTTTTGAACCTTGTTTTGACCGATTGGTCAAAATGATTTGGAGACATTACAATGACCCAGTTCACACGACACACCGCAGAAACCGCACCAGCCGCCAGCAAGCCGCTTGTTGAAGGAGCTCAGAAGACCTATGGATTTCTTCCCAACCTGTTAGCTACGATGGCTGAATCGCCCGCGATGCTAGAAGGATACATGACATTGGCGGGGATCTTCGATAAGACAAGCCTGACTGAAACCGAGCGTCAAATCATTCTGATGACCAACAATCGTCTTAATGGTTGCATCTATTGCATGGCGGCACACACGACAATTTCGCAGATGAAAGGCGTGCCCGAAGACGTCATCACAGCACTTCGCGAGAACACACCTATCGCCGACGCGAAACTGGAAGCCTTGCGTGTCTTTGCTGAGAAGGTCAACACCAGCCGTGGCTGGCCAGATGAAAGCGATGTGCAAGCGTTGCTGTCTGCTGGCTATTCCAAGCAAACGGTTTTTGATGTAATTCTCGGCACTGGTTTGAAGGTGCTATCGAACTACACCAATCATGTCGCGAAAACTCCCCTCGACGATGCTTTCGTAAGCAACGCCTGGTTGCATGAAGGTCAGTTAGCCAGGTAACACTGTGTGCAATAATACAAAACCGTTGGCAATAGTTGACTACAGGAACAGCCAATGATGAAACACTTCACGGCTAAGCATGGATTGCTCGATCAAGTGGAACTAGCAAACTTAAAGTAAAATTTTTTTGAACCATTTTGACTGATTGGTCAACACAAAACGTGTGGCCATCCCACCAAATAAAGGAGAAACAAATGGGTGTTGCAATTAAAAATAGTGTCGCATTGGTAACTGGTGCGAATCGTGGTATTGGCCGGGCGATTAGCGAAGGTTTACTCGAAGCCGGTGCGGTAAAGGTGTATGCCGCCGTGAGAAATCTGGCGTCGGTTGACGAACTGATTGAACGATATGGCGACCGTGTTATTCCAATCGAGTTTGATCTGACTCGACCAGAAACGGCTGTGGCCGCTGCTGAAATTGCCACCGACGTCAACCTCGTCGTGTCCAACGCGGGCGTTCTCAATGTTTCCGATCCGCTGGCCGAAGACGCCGTCAAAAGTTTGCAGTTTCAGATGGAAGGCAATGTCTATCCATTGATTCGGCTTGCTCAAGCATTTGGACCTGTTTTGAAGGCCAACGGTGGTGGAACTCTAGCGCAGATGAACTCGCTGGCTTCGCTGAAAAACTTCACACCATTCACCACCTACAGTGCTTCAAAAGCAGCAGCGTATTCAGTGACGCAAGGACTTCGCGAAGCGTGGGCCGAACAGGGCACACAGGTCATCAGTATCCTTGCCGGTCCACTCAAGACCGACATGTCAGACTCCGCAGGGATGGGTGATGGTGCACCTTCACCCGACTTGGTAGCGGATGCTCTTATCGGTGCCTTGGAATCGGGGGATTTTCTGGTGTATCCGGACGCGATGGCTCAAGGTGCCGGAGAAGCATACGCAAGTTTCGCCGACAACGTGATCAATGCAAAATCATCGGAAGAATAGACCATACGCCAGCCGAGTTTATCGTTCGCACTCAAGAACACTAGACGAAACCCTCAGTCAGAAAACAACTTCTGACTGAGGGTTAGTAATTTGGATCGTGACCTGTTTTAAAAAGCTCCTCGACAAGGACTCGAACCTTGAACCTAGCGGTTAACAGCCGCTCGCTCTACCGATTGAGCTATCGAGGATTAGATTGAAGATTAAGAAATTCTTAACCTCAGTGTAGGTATAAGATATTGTGAGGATAGGATGAAGTCAACCGAACTTAACAGCAGCGTTTTGATAAAATTCCCAATAATTTTAGCATTATGAGAATTTCGTAACTATTTCGAATTACTCACCTTCTGTATCGGGCTGTTCCGGGGCAACCCCTTTAATCTTTTCCAGAGTGACTTTGTTGCCTTGCTCGTTGTACTCGATAAGATTCATAAAGGCCCCCATCAGCATGATCCCGCGTCCACAGGGCCGTTCGAGATTTTCGAGTAATGTCGGATCGGGAACATCACTCCGATTAAAGCCGGGGCCTTCATCCTGGATTTCGACGCGAACTCGTTCATCGTTGATCCAGCATTTAATTTCCACACTCTTGTCGGGCGACATTCTATTGCCATGTTTGATGGCATTTACCAACGCTTCTTCCAGAGCCAGGCGGACTCCGAAGACATCGCGTTCCGGGTATTCACGTACCTCAAGTGCCTCGACAATCTGGACTTGCACAGCCTGACCTTCCGAGGTGTCGCTAGGAATCGTTACTTCAAAGTATTCGTCCGATGACATGAATTTGGCCAGCACACGATTTCTGGTGTTTGTGCAGTTACTAAATTTAGAGATATTTAATTAATTACGACTCAGGAATAAAGTTCAAATAAGAATGATTTTTCATTTACCCTAATTTTAAACATCTCACAACGTTTGCTCTCAACTTTCGCTTTGATAGAGCGGCAATGATCTCGCAGAGCATCCACTCCGCAATTGCCGGGCCAAAGCTAAAAGCCTTCAAGAGCGGCTTCCTGTGTTTCAGCGATATCAAAAAGTTGATTCAGTCTGGTAATAGCGAACACTTCATAGATATCGGGACGAATTGAACAAAGTTTCAATTTGCCTTTTGCCTTTTTTACTTTTTTATCCAAGGTGATCAATTTCCCCAGTGCAGCACTGGAAAGATATTCTACATTGGAAAAATCGAGAACAATTTTTTTGCGTCCATCTTCATCAACAAGTCCAAATAATTGAGTCCCAATGATCTGGATGTTTCCTTCATCAAGAATCTTCTTGTCAATAAACTTTGCAATGGTGACATCCGAGACTTCCTCAATGTCAACACGACGGTGACCAGCAGCCATAATTCCAGCCCACCCTCTTCTAAAAAGACAAAATCCGACGTTGGCACATGAATTCCCTATGAACGCACTATCGTTGATTTGAATTGTCTACGATTGCCTGGCCCGATCGGAATCGATCATAAAAACGAATTGATTAAAGTAACAAATTATACCTGCTTTGTCTAAAAAAGAAATTATCTAAACAGATATTCCCGTTAGACTAACATCAATTTGCGTGAGGACAACACATCCTGCGTTAAGCATGATCATCACGCTTTCATTCCGTGCTGTCAAGCATATTCGCAAGATTGTTTGCCGTATTATCGGGGTCTAAGTGCCATATTCAGCAGACTTTGTGTAATTTCGCTCACTCGGATTGTCAATTTCTGCTCATTCCCAGCTGAAAAGTCACAACAAACGGACAAACTTCGACCTGTTTCAAACAGATCGCATTCACTGATAACTTTTGTAAAGTCTGCCGAACGTCACTTTGAGAAACATGTTAAGCAACTGAAACAAATGGGAGTCATAGTTCGCTTTCGCGTGTTCAGAATCCGCATCATTTCCATCGAACCGAATTCAAATCACGCTGTTCTTCTCGCCAAGCACGAAATGTAACTGTCATAACCATGCCAAATTGCCTGGATGCTTAAGAATTCGGATCCTAATGCTTTTCCTGCAGAGAAGATCCCATGGCTCGGGCGCACTGTTTGCCCCTCAATCCTGTTTGACCATCTTCATTTCATAGCAGATCACTTGCGCTGCCTGAATATTCAACAGGATACATCATGAAAAGACGATTCAGCTTTTTAGTCTTGATTCTGTGCTTCTATCTGATTTCGACCACCACGCTACAGGCTGCTGTCGAAATCGAACTCACAGATGGAAACTGCATAACAGCAGACCGGATTCAGTGGGGACCATCGGCAACACTGATCCTGGAAACATCAAACAAAGGGCAACAAGAACAACAAACAATTCCCCTGGATCACATCAAGCGACTTTCCATTGATGACAGCCATTATGATCAGCAGACCATCCAAATCGCGGCTGCCAATCCTGATTTGATTCATACCACTCAAACGACTTCAGTTCCGAATGTGATGCGTGATCCGTTCTCTCCCAGTGAATATGAAACAGAAACAGCGCCCCCTTCGTTTTTGAATCAACCGAATCAGACTCCATGTCACTCAAGTTGCAACCGCGGTGTGATTATTGGAATCCACGATGATCCCCTCGATGCGTATGTGCCCTTAGTTCATCAGTATTACCCAGAAGGAGTACCCACGCTTGAGCGTGGCTATGCACTGGGATTGATGCGAACCTTAGTCGTGGAGCGCGCATTAAGATCTTCTTCCGCTCCCGACAGTTTGCCTCCCCCACCGGTACAAGCCCCTATCTCAGGAAAACTGGCAAATATTGCGGTGCAGGCGACTCCATTGAATACACGAGGTAAAGCAGACTGGAACGCATTAGCCATTCGTGTGCAAGGCTTCGACCGACAAGGAAATCCGGCCAGAATTTCCGGAACAGTTCATATCACTCTCTATGGCCAGCGACAACAGCTGCTCCATGTTTGGGATCAGCAGTTCGCAGCGCAGCCCGTCGAAACGATGACATTGGCAAATTGGACCTGTAACAGTTCTTCGACTCCGGAAACACAAACGCCGCGCGTCGGCAACCGATTCGGTGCGGGACAACCCAATGATCAAACCTGGATTGTCAGATTACCTGCTCCCACTCCCGAACATAATTTAAATGTCTATGCGCTGGGGAAAGTACAAGTCACACTCACTTCTCCTGGTAACGGAGTTTTTGAAGCGTCTTCAGGCGCTGTTCCTTTACGACATCTTTCACAGCCCCGTGATTCGTCGCTCGTGCAAACCGGAACACGTTTCTTGCCCTCTGAAGTCACATCGGAAGGAATCTCACGTATGAGCCGTTTGAATTTCAATTCCCCCTTAAGGCCAAACAGCCGCGCACTCTCCATCCAACCTTAAGGTCAGACATTTCGCAGAACCACCGGCTTTGATGAATTCATCCAGGGGAGTACTATAGGTCTCATAACCAAGCTGGTTAAGATCTTTTTCCAGTTGGGGACATCCCGTGTTGAGAGCCACTGATTTCCCAATGACAACCGCATTACAGGCGAACCGCTGTGCTTCCTGCTCTACGACAGGAATTAAATGCGGCACATGTTCTTTCAATGCCTGCTGCCCATACTCATCAAAGGCTGGCGGATAATAGATGGCTTCCGTTTCACTCAAAGGACAGAAACAGGTATCGAGGTGATAGTAAAAGTCATCGACGAGTTGCAGAGGAATCACCCGGCAATTCATTTTTTCGGCCACCCATTGCATCGCCCTCACATCACTACGGATCAGATAACCGGCAAAGAGCGTCTCTCCACAAAAGAGTGCATCGCCGGCTCCTTCAAAGAAATAATCGTCGGGCATTTCAATCGTTTCGAATCCCGCGTCCTGAAACCACTCCTGATCAACGGGTGTTTCCCCTTGTCGGGCTTCGTGCCGAAACAGCGCCAGAAAGACACGCTTCTTCCAGATCAGCCCTGCATTCGCCGTAAAGACCAAATCAGGCAAGCCCTTAACTGGAGTCAGCAATTCAATTCTGGCATTTAAAGAATTGAGAACTTGATAGAGAGACTCCCATTGCTGGCGGGCCACTTCTGGATCGCTTTGCTGACTGCGGCTCATCCACGGATTGATTTCATATTCAATGCCGTAATAGTCAGGAGGACACATCAAAATGGTCGGCGTATCAAAACTCAATGAACTTTTCTTTCTGTATGATCACTCAAACAAGATCTTCTTTATTAATTATACTCTAGTATCAAGCGTCCTGTTTGAATTATTGATACGGCCAAAAAGTCTGATTTTACTACACCAAATCGCTCATACATGACCGATTCATCGGTCTAATGTTTCCGGTTCTTAAGGCTTAATGCCTGCTCAAGCGGCCAGCATGCCCCGTACATAACTCATGTTCTCATCAAAGCCGATGGTGTAGTGTTCAAAATAGCAAATCTTACTTCAATCAGACCGATTTTAAGAGCATAACAGGCCTTTTATTAACAAATCTAATATTTTGTACCTCATGATCTGATGTAAAAAAATTCCACTTTACATGTAAAGTCTTATAGACATGTAATTAATCATGTGTATATTAATAAACTAATGTATTAATCTTAGTTTTGATTGCTCGAATTTATTTCTTTTTTAAGGAGTGGGCCATGAGGAATAAAACATGTCGATATGGATTTACACTGATTGAATTGTTAGTCGTGATCGCGATCATCGCAGTCTTAATTGCCTTACTTTTACCAGCCGTCCAGCAGGCTCGCGAAGCGGCCCGACGAAGCACTTGCAAAAACAATTTGAAGCAAATTGGGTTAGCACTCCACAATTACCATGACACGCATCGAAAGTTTCCACAGGGTAACTATGGAATGACCAACAATCAATGGCCGCTTCGTGACGGAACGAACTGGCGGACAATGATTCTGCCGAATATCGATCAGGCTACCGTCTATAACCAACTGACCTTTGATGATGTGAATGCAACATTCAACGGATTAACCTACACCGGCAATGAAGTATTGATCGGTTTAAAGATGCCAGTCTTCCTGTGTCCTTCCAGCGTTCTCAAGCCGTTTGATAATTCGGGAGTCAGTAACAATACTGCGGGAGGTCTCAACCATCACTACGTCGGTATTCAGGGAGCAGCCCGGCCAATCCCTGGCCCTGATGCTAACCAGGGAACGCGAGACTGTAGTCACGGCTGGTCGTGTGACAATGGAACATTTTTCTCGAACGAATGCATTGCAATCGCAGAGATCATTGACGGCTCTTCGAACACTATCATCATTTCTGAGCAGTCAGGTCGTGTCAACGGACAAAACCTGACAGCCAATTATTACGGTGGCTGGCATGGAGCGCGCAACGACTCCCGGGTCAGCGGCCCCAGTTGTTCTGACTTATGGTCTGCAGGCACAACCTGTGTTCGATTTGCTCCAAACTCAAACATCATTCAAACAGGTGCCACTGACCGAAAATACCGTAATAACACCGTTATCAATTCTGAACATACCGGCGGTTTACATGTTCTACTGGGCGATGGCAGTGTTCATTTTCTTTCTGAAAATATCGACTTCCTCACACTCAAAAAATTATGTGTGCGTTATGACGGGGTACCCGTGGGAGAGTTTTAATCTACTTTCGACATCCTGTGCCTTACATTCAAAACGCCTGTGTGTTGAGAGATATTTTCAAATTTCTGCTAATGAAAGAAATCGCAATGAGAAAGTATGGAATCCTGGTTGTCCTGATGTGTGTCTCAGTCATCTCCAGTGGTTGTGGATCTTCGGGACCGGAATTCAAAACCGGTACACTCACTGGAACCGCAAAGATCGGAGACCGCCCCTTTGATGTGGACGCAGTTCTGATGTTTCTGGATAGCGCCTCGGGACAAGCCTATACCGCGCCCGTCGCCGCAGACGGAAAATTTTCCGTCGGTGAAGAAGTCAGAGTAGGAACTTACACTGTTTATCTCGCTCCCAAGCCGCAGGCACCAGATGATCCCGAGATGCAGCCGACGGGGGTCAAGATGGATACCTCAATGCCCGACAAGTACTGGAATGAGGCAACCAGCGATCTCAAGGTGACCGTCAGCGAAGGAGAAAATAACCCAACCGTCGTCTTCGAGAAAAGCTAACCTTAAAAAGAGATCATCGAATCAGAGACCAGGTCGATCAGCCTGGTCTTTTTTATTTCTAGAGCCTTTCATCTCCTGCTTTGCGAGATTTCATGACAGCTCACATTGGTCTGTTTTTCAAAACGAATTACAGAACCATCCACTGAAACGCACGAATTGACGATTCAACTAGTTTGATTTGTCTACTCCGTTCAGTCTCTTTCCTGCCCGATCTAATACGCCCTACTCTCTGGGAAGGCACTCATCTGAGTTAACTCTGCATATGTTACACATTCCAATGAAACCATTAGAACATTGGTCACCTTTTATTAATAAAACTAATATTTTGTTCCTCAATAATATATGCAAAAAAACACACTCTAGATGTAAAGTCTCATAGACATTTAATTAATCATGTGTATATTAATAAACTAATGTATTAATATCCGTTTGAATTTATACTTTTTCTTGGAGGAGTAGATGATGAGGAACAAACGAAGTCAGCGCGGATTCACATTGATCGAATTGCTGGTGGTCATTGCCATTATTGCGATTCTGATCGCGTTGTTACTTCCTGCTGTCCAGCAGGCTCGCGAAGCCGCACGCCGTACACAGTGTCGAAATAATATGAAACAAATTGGATTGGCACTCCATAATTATCACAGTACTTATAAAACGTTTCCTCCTTCCGCAATTTATCGCTACCCCAATATCGATAATGGAGGAACGACACCTTTGAACTTCTCCTGGATCACAATGATTCTACCTTATTTTGATCAGGCACCACTTTATAATTCCATTAATTTTTCTCAATCCTTCTGGCCGCAATTAGACGGTAACGGGAACCGCATTGCTTCGACGTTGCTCCCCCAGTTGCTCTGTCCCAGCGACCCAGGCTACGGTAAAGCGAATCGGCATGAAGTCGCCTGGACAAACTATGCGGGTGCAGAGGGGTACGATTGGCACCGTCGTCAAGGTCATCGGCTGAGTGGCATCTTTGAAATCCTGACTCCCGTCGGAGTCCGTGATTGCGTTGATGGTACTTCGAATACCATTATTGTCGGTGAGGTTTCCGCCCACGGACACAATACAGGTGCAATTCGCACAGGGGGAACGGGGAATCGGCGTCGTGGAAATGATGGTGTCTTTCGTGCCTCGTTGCTTGCAACCAACTCGAATGGGGATGTCAACGTCGGACCGTTACTCGATCCTGAAGGAACTCCCCGTGGTGGCAGCCCTGCGACGGCAACATGGTGGAGATCATCACCCTTTGCTTTTCAACCCACGTTTCTTGCCGCCTGGGGTCCCAACGCCAACTGGCCTGGATCAGGGAGCGTTCACGAAGGGGGGGCGTTTTATCTGCTGGCGGATGGTGCGGTGCGATTTATCTCATCGAACATCGATACCGGCCCCTGGCCTGCCACAACAATTCCTTTGAGTGATCCCAGATCAGGCGGAGTGTGGATGGCACTTAACACTTACAACGGCACAGAAATACTTGGCGAGTTCTAAGACTACCATTTGCTATCTTTGTCCTGAATAAGTCCACAAAATAAGTCTGGTGGTGCCGGTTTAATCATGTAATTGATCCGGCCCCCTTAGCTTACTGTCTTATAGGAAAAATGAGTTATGAAACAGTTTGTATGGTGTCTAATCACAGCACTGATAATTCCCGTTCTCTCTGGGTGTAGCGAAGAATTTACTGAAGAGGAAGAGAAACAATCTATTCAGGCGATGGAAGAAGAATCCAAAAAAATGGAAGAGCTTCTGCCTGCCAAAGTTGATTGAACCATCACTCTCAAACCAGAGCCACTTTTCCAAGCACCACTCGTTGAGTTGGTGCTTTTTTCCTTTCACTTTTCAGCCCGAGGAGGCCCCATGAATCAGGATCAGAATGATGAGAACGCAGTTCAAACCAATTCAGGTTCTCCACACAAACGGAATCCTCTCGAACGGATCCTGGTTTGGGGAGGAATTACAGTTCTGATTGTCATCGTAGCTATCGAGTATCGCGCGAAACAGAACTATGATGCGTCTGTCTCCGCACTCCAGGAAGTCGCCAATGGTATTCGAGATGTCTCCATTGATGAAGCACGTCAATTGATGATCGGATTTAGCCAGAAAGAAGGACCTCGACCGAATGACCAGGGTTTGAACACATACCATTATCAATGGTTCAGCCTGTTTAAAGGGGGGACTTATCAGTTGACGCTCATCGAGAATGGCGATCAGACACTCAATTCATTTGATGGACCGGCTTTCGCGGAAGATCCAGATATCTTGGCCGCAAAAATTAAGGAAGCAAACACCGACATTGGGGAATCAAATCCCCCCTTAATTGGTAATGCACTTCCTCAAGATTCTCCCGTCGAAAATGGCACAAAGGAGGATGTGTCTGAAAAACAAGAGACTCCCCAAAAAAAGAAATCGAATGAAAATGATTTTCTGAATTGAAAAAATATAAGGCTGACTCTGTTGGCCACTTCAGTACTGAAACAAATTAACCAGCAAGATTAAAGAGGCTGACCAGAAAAACAGGCTCACCACTTTTTTCATTATCAAATATCTATTCTTTCCAATTAGCAGTCACCTAATCTATATTCGATCACACATCTCGTTCAGGGTTTGCTTTTTTATCGGGAACTTTGAAATCCGGATTGACGAGTTTGAAGTCGGCGTCTTCGGCTCCTGCCGGAGGAACATTGAATTCCAGTGTCGTTTTTGAATTGTATTGTGGTGGAATCGGATTCGGACCGCGGCGGTCCTTTCCAGAAGCATCGTAGGAAGGCAAGATTTCCTCGAACGCATCAAGCGTGATGATCACGTCATTCGGCCCGATGACAGCTCCATCGTCGTTTGTCATCACCAGGGCAAGTTCATACCGGCCGTTTTCATCCGTTTTACCAAACGATTCAGCGGCTCCTTTGTCTTCGCTGTCCTCCGCCGTCGTTCGCGGGCGAAACAGTACGGTGGCTCCTGGTAACGGTTGATCATTCATCGTCACAGTCCCGGCTACAGAAGCCAGTTTTACTTCATCAGCTCCGCAGCCTGTCATAACCACTAGTGCATTAATCATCAGAAACAATTGAGGAATCGAATAGTCGTTCATCTGTAAAGCACTCCTTAAACAGAACTCAAACCATAAGTTTTCAATCTGGCTGTAACCATTCCATGCAAGGAAACGATCGATCACCATTCTCCAATGATTTCTTCTCCTGAAATCGATCCCAGGTTTTGAAAGAGTGTTAAGTCGATATTTTCACTGAGAAAGCGACTTGATCCGTCTGCCAGCAGAACTTGCATGCCACCGACATGCATGCTTCCCCAACCACGTTTGCAAGCGTTGCTGCCTCCTGCACCTCCGATCGCCACACAACGATCATAATCAGGGAGAAGTGTGCGACGCTGGGCGACAAAAGAAGACTGGTTGTATGAAGTGTATGTGTAGGCCCAGAAGGTCCCCCGGCGGGGCTGGGACTTCGTATGATACTCACCCACTACAATCGTATTCGAAGTGCCATCGTTAATTGTACTGAATTTCTCTACCGTGAAACTATTCGTTCCAATACTATGTAACAAGCCTCTCCAGTTCTCAGGTAGACCTGATCCATCGGCATTATCCATCCAGCCACTCGTATCGGTTTTCCCAGAAACGGCGCGATAGGAACTCATACGATATTGTAACCCACTGCCCGGTCCGCTCGCTGGTTGTCTCAATTTTCCGGCGTTGTCATCCGATGGGCAGTTATAGACAACAACGAGTTGTTCCCGGACAGCCGCATTGGGAGGATCTTCGTTGAACACGTTTGAGTTGTACTGTTGAAATAAGGATGCCTGATCGAGTTGAGGTAGAATCGAAATTCCCCAGGTGATTCCGCTTTTGGTTCCGCAACAGTTACCCACTGTGATTCCACCAGGAGGGAAAGTACGAAAAGCATCGTGATAATTGTGGAGTGCTAAGCCAATCTGTTTCAGATTGTTCTTGCAAGAACTCCGTCGCGCGGCTTCACGGGCCTGTTGGACGGCTGGTAGCAACAAGGCAATCAAAATTGCGATGATCGCAATCACCACTAATAATTCAATCAGTGTAAATCCATGCCGATGTGGTTTATGACTCATGATCGACTCCTGCAGAAAAGAAATAAATTTAAGTGATCGAATATCAATTAATACATTAGTTTATTAATATACACGTGATTAATTCTATATCCAGGAGGATTTACACTTAAATTGAACTTTTTCTACAGTACCTCATGATCAACCAATAGTTATCTTTATTTAGAAACAACGTAGTTTAAAGCGAAATTCAGGTTGAAAGTATGAAAATTAAAGCTCCCAGGGACAATTATGGCATCTTGTACAAAACAGACTTTCGTATATCAAGATAATCTTCTACAGGTATTAATATCGTTAGATTGGAATATCATCGCGAATGAAATAAATATTAAACGTGAAAAAACCAGTCTCCCTTTACCTTTGAGCTGTGATAATGAGTCACGAATTCACTCAAGTAGCATCGATTCTCAAACAGATTGACCGTAGTAAAGATTCACTTTGCTGCCACATCGGCGACTCTGACGTATTCGCTGTCTCTGAATCGCTGGTGAATGAACTCCGCACGTCTGGGTATACGGCGCACTTTGCGAGTCTGTTTACAATACAGCCGCGCTGGCTCGATCACTTCTTTCCACAATCTGCCAGCAATTGGTTCGCACGCACTGCGCGCTGCTCACGTCAAGCTGCGTCAGAAATCATTACTCAACTGCCCGTACCGGTTCATGAACGACTTAATTGCAATGCCGGAAACCCTCGCTGTATCTTAGCTGTTGCCGCAATCGCCTACACCAAACCAGATTTTCTAATCTACACGACTTCTGGGATGGATCCGCAAGGAAGAGAAGCATTACAAAGCTCTTTCCATGAATTATGCGCGGGTGTACGCGCTATTCACGTATGTCATTTACCAGACCCAATTGAATGCCAGGAGAAGTGTATTGAACATCCTCTCATGAAATGCGTTTCCTGCACGATGGAAAAAACTGTCTGACTTCATGATTTGCAAAGCGTATGAGGCCGATGATAAAATGAATGAAAAAGAGGGGACAAAAACTTCATGACGCATCTCCAGGCGCTTCTCAAAAATTCCGTTCGACAGTGTCCTACTAAAACAGCGATTCAATTCGAGGGTGAGTGTGTCAGTTATACAGATCTGGAGCATCAGGTTCGGAAAGTCGCGGGCGGATTACAAAAGCTGGGAATTCACCAGGGAGATCGTGTGGCCTGGTTCCTGCCGAATTGTCTGGAGGCGGTCCTGACGACTCTTGCTTGCTACCAGATCGGTGCAGTAGCCGTTCCCCTGAATTATCGCTATGTCGCTGAGGAAGTGATCGATGTCGTTCAACGTGTCGACGCCCGGATGATTTTGTTTCATGTCGATAAGATGCAAATTGTTCAACCGCTGCTCCCTGCACGCGCGGGCATGACTGCGGTTTCGGTTGGCTCGAGTCAGAGCACGCCAGATGACGTACATCCCTTTTCGGTATTATTGGAAACTGATGCACTGGTATCGGGAATCAATGTTGAACCCGCCACCCCGGCTTTCATTCTCTTTACTTCGGGAAGTACTGGTCATCCGAAAGGAGTCATCCATTCCCACGCAGGAGCATTTGCCGGCATCGAGACCTCGCGTCAGGTTTTTGAATTTACGAATGAGGATGTCGTGCTGGTGGGCAAACCCATCAGTCATGCCGGTGGTTTGCAGACTCAGTTGATGCCTGCCCTGTCGGTCGGTGCGCGAGTCGTCCTTTCCATGAGACCCACTCCTGCCTCGGCCGTCTCGATGATTCAGGCCGAATCTGTCACTGAATACGGGATGCTTGCCAGCGATCTTCTGGATTTCGTGGAATACCTGGAACAGAATCCGACAGAACTACCAACGCTCAAAAACAGCATCGGTTCGGGAGATGCGGTCCCGACAGACCTTCACCATCGCTTCCGTGACCTGTTAGGCTGGGAAGTGATGGAAGGGGCAGGCATGACAGAAATCGGAGGTTACTACGCGGCGAATCCCCGTTTTGGAACCCGTAAGTGGGGATCGCTTGGATTACCAACTCCTGATACCGAGTTGCGGATCGTCACAGCCGAAGGAGATGATTGTCCCTCTGGTGAAACGGGTGAAATTGTGCTGCGGACGCCTTCAGCGACAATCGGCTACTGGAATGACGAACAAGCCACAACGGATTTATTTCGAGGGGAATGGCTGCATACCGGCGACCTCGGGCATTTTGACGATGATGGATATGTCTGGTTCATCGGCCGAAAGAAACTGATGATCGTCCGTCGTGGTTCCAACATTGCCCCCGCGGAAGTTGAGTCGATCATTGATGAGCATCCATTAGTGCATGCTGCCGTTGTTGTAGGCTTACGCGATCCGAGAGATGGCGAGGTGCCTGTGGCGTGTGTCGCGCTGATCGGAAAGCAAGACGATTCGAGCGAAAAAACCATTCGCGCCTACATCGCGGATCAACTTGCTGAATATAAAAATCCAGTGCATTATCTGTTCTTCGACGAATTGCCACGCACGGGCACTGGCAAGTTTGATCGTCATCAACTTCAGGAGTTGGTTGCAGAAAAGTTTGGTGAGTAAGCGTCTTGAGCTAGTCGTATCCGCTGTCGATTCATAATAATGCAGACATCCATGCAAGCAAAGCTTGTTTATTTCGGAATGCGAGAGGCGACTAATAGCGACATCATTTCCTCGACGGACGTTGATTCGAATGTCTCTTGATCCGAACAGATTTCGAGGATGCGATTCGCACTTGTTTCCGAGACACCACCGCGTAAATAGCGTTCGAACTTTTCTTTCAACAAAGGAATTCCTTCAGCCCGACGACGGTAATGGCCGACCGGGTAATCGATTTCGACTCGCTCAGTTTGAGTCCCATCTTTGAAGAAGACTTGTACGGCGTTACCGATGGCACGTTTGTCGGGTTCCAGGTATTCATGGGTGAAACGTTCGTTTTCCCGGCATTGCATTCTGTTGCGTAGTGCATCGATTCGCGGATCAGCGGCAACCGCGTCTTCATAATCTTCAGCCGTCAGTCGCCCGAAGATCAACGGCACAGCGACCATATATTGCAGGCAATGGTCTCGATCGGCAGGATTATCGAGCGGCCCCGTTTTGTTAATGATACGGTTTCCCGACTCCTGCGTTTCAATCACGATTCGTTCAATCTCATCAAGACGGTCTTTCACTTCCTCATGCAAAATCAACGCGGCTTCGACTGCGGTCTGGGCATGAAACTCGGCCGGGAATGAAATCTTGAACAAGATGTTTTTCATCACATAGGTTCCAAACTTCTGGCTGAAAGAGAGAGTGTCGCCTTTGAACGAAACATCTTGAAATCCCCAGGTTGGTGCAGTGATGGCAGTGGGATAGCCCATTTCTCCACGTTGGGCCAACATGGCCAAAAAGAGACCGCGGGAGGTCGCATCACCGGCGGCCCACGATTTTCGTGAACCCGTATTCGGCGCGTGCCGATAGGTGCGGAGCGATGAACCGTCGAGCCAGGCATGGGAAATCACGTTGAGTGTTTGTTCGCGATTGCAGCCCAGCATCTGTGCGGAGACAGCCGCTGAGGCGATGCGTACCAGCATGACATGGTCGAGGCCTACTCGGTTGAATGAATTCTTCAACGCAATGACCCCCTGAATTTCGTGGGCCTTGATCATGGCGACGAGCACGTCTTTCATCGAGAGAGAGTTAGTCCCGGTTCGAGATTGATAATCGGCCAGTGCCAGAATGGCTCCCAGATTATCGGAAGGATGCCCCCATTCCGCAGCCAGCCAGGTATCGTTAAAATCGAGCCAGCGAATTGTAGCACCGATGTTCCAGGCAGCCCGCACGGGATCGAGCTCATAGGAAGTCCCGGGCACTCGTGCACCGCCGGGAAGTTCCGCCCCCGGTACGATGGGTCCCAGCAGCTTAGTACAGGCAGGGTAGTTGAGCGCATACAGCCCACAGCCTATGGTATCCATCCAGCAATAACGGGCCGTTTCCATGGTTTCTTTCGACTGCTCAACTACTGTTTGCCCGGTGTCGAGGTCCAATACATAATCGGCAATGTCCTGAATCACCCGGTCAAATTCCGGGCGGGCGGCATTGTTGACATCAGTTTCACTCATCGATTAACGGTTCTCCAGTGCAATCCAGTCGAGGTTTTCGGGGCCGGTGTAATGGGCGCCGGGGCGAATGATTTTACCATCTTCGCGTTGTTCGATCACATGTGCGCCCCAGCCAGCAATGCGGGACATGACAAACAGCGGGGTAAACATTTCAGTGGGGACGTTCATTCGATGATAGGAAACCGCAGAAAACCAATCGAGGTTGGGAAACATCTTTTTGACTTCCCACATCACAGACTCCAGTCTCTCGGCAATGTCGAACAACGTCATTTCCTCTGCTTCTTCCGAGAGTTGTCTGGCGACCGATTTAATCACGGTGTTGCGCGGGTCGCCTGTTGTGTAAACCGGGTGGCCGAACCCAATGATGATTTCCTTTCGACTGACGCGTTCACGAATATCGGCCTCGGCAGAATCGGGATCCGTATAACGGTTCTGAATGTCGAAGGCGACTTCATTCGCACCGCCATGCTTGGGTCCCCGGAGCGCACCGATGGCTCCTGTGATTGAAGAGTAAAGATCCGACCCCGTCCCGGCGATGACACGAGCGGTAAAGGTGGATGCGTTAAATTCGTGTTCCGCGTAAAGGATCAACGAGGTGTGCATCGCTCGAATCCAGGAATCGGTGGGTTGTTCACCGTGTAACAGTTGCAGGAAATGTTCGCCAATGGAATCCGCATCGGTTTCCACTTCAATCCGTCGCCCGTTATTGGCGAAATGGTACCAATACAACAACATCGAACCAAAGCTGGCCATCAATCGGTCGATCAGATTCCGGGCTGTCTCAGCCGTATGCTCGGCGGGTTCGGGCTCGCACGTTCCCAGCATCGAGCAGCCCGTCCGCAAGACATCCATGG
This sequence comes from Gimesia aquarii, assembly GCF_007748195.1. NCBI lineage: Bacteria > Pseudomonadati > Planctomycetota > Planctomycetia > Planctomycetales > Planctomycetaceae > Gimesia > Gimesia aquarii. The sequence goes on along the minus strand of NZ_CP037920.1, from coordinate 1,535,735 downwards.
GGTGTGCTGAGGCGGGAATGGCTTCCAACATTGTTTTGACGGGCTCGGGTAGTTTCCGCAGCGACTTTAATTTTGTTTTGTAAGCAGACAGTTCCGATTGCGTTGGCAGTGATCCGTGAATCAGCAGGTATGCGATTTCTTCGAATTCGGCTGTCTCGGCGAAGTCGAGTATATCGTAACCGCGATAATGCAGGTCGTTTCCTGAACGACCCACGGTGCAAATTCCTGTATTGCCCGCTTCCACTCCCGAGAGTGCAACCGATTTTTTCGGTTTTCTAACATCGGCCGGTGGTTCATTCATGATGGTTCGTCCTCCGAACTGTTCTCTTTAAAAAGCTGGTCGAGTTTGTTTTCAAAATCGTGATAACCAAGATATTCGTAGAGTTCTTCACGCGTCTGCATCGTATCAAGCACACTTTGTTGAGTACCCTCTTTGCGGAGCATTTGATAAACATTGAGAGCCGCTTTGTTGGCAGCGCGAAAGGCGGACAGCGGGTACAAGGCAATACTCACTCCCACGTCTGCCAATTGCTGCGCGGTAAATAGAGGAGTAGCTCCAAACTCAGTGATATTGGCCAGGACAGGAACCTGCACCGCGTCGACAAACTCCCGGTATTGCTCGAGCTGAGTCATTGCTTCCGGGAAAATCATATCGGCCCCCGCTTCCACACAAGCAGACGCGCGGTCGATGGCTGACTGCATGCCTTCCACGGCCAGGGCATCGGTGCGAGCCATGATCACAAAATCGTCATTCAGTTTGGCATCAACGGCGGCCTTGATTCGATCGACCATTTCTGCCTGAGTCACGATGGCCTTGTTGGGACGATGCCCACAACGTTTCTGTTGGACCTGATCTTCCAGATGCACGCCCGCGGCTCCTGTTTTGTTCATAGCTCGAACGGCGCGAGCAATATTGAACGCCCCTCCCCAGCCGGTATCGATGTCAACCAATATCGGTAAACCCGACACATCAGTCATTCGTCTGAGATCGATCAGCACATCGTCCATTGTGGTGATTCCCAAATCGGGAAGACCGCACGACCCCGCTGATACTCCTCCGCCGGACAGATACAAGGCCCGATACCCGGAGGCTTCCGCCAGGCGAGCATGGTAGGCATTGATGGCTCCTACACACTGTAAGGGTTGTTCTTCTTCAATGGCTTTGCGAAATCTGCCACCTGCCGTGATCACGGTTCCCTTCCTTCCTGTTCTATAGATGTTGCTGAATTCTACTCATTCAGGCACCCAGCCGAATTGCGTTATTTCATGCCTATTTTCCAAACAGGAAAAAAGACCAAAGCTCGTTTACTTTTTCGAAAAAGCTGGTCATTGTCAGAAAAACGATTTACACTACGCCTTGATACAGTCTAAAAAAAGTACTTTTTGAGACGCACTCTTTATCACAACACTCTTGTTGTATACGAATTTTGAAGTGATTGAAAGGATGCTTGTATACAATGGATGAATTTATGCAAGCGGTAATAGACGAAGCGTAACAAGAGAGTTTAGGGGTCAGTATTTTCTGAACCTGCCCTGCCTCCCTTTTCTGACATCCTTACTGAATATAAAAATCTAGCGCACTACCTGCTCTTCGACGAACCAACATGCATGGGCATGGGCAAATTCGATCGTCATCTGCTTCAGGAACTGGTTGTAGAGAAGTTTGGTGAATAAGGAAACTTTGTATTAGTCTGCCAACAAATGGCTGATCCTACCACCGGTATTACCATTCCCTCTTGACACTTTAATTCGAAAACGCGAAAGTCCTCTTGTATTCAATGGTCTCGTATAGATTCTTATTCCGTAAAAGGGCCGTGGGGAATGGACGCCGCTGATCTGTATACTGCAAAACTCAAAAGTACTGCTGAAGCAGTCGCACTGATTTCAGAAGGTGAGACCGTCTCGGCTGGTATGGCAATCGGACAACCGCCCGCACTGGTAGCGGCGCTGGGAGATCGCCTGCGAACGAATGGCCTCAAATCGATTCGCTTTTACTATAAGATCGGAATGCAGCCGATTAGCGACTCACTTCTGGTGGAAGGCGTCAGGGAAAAAATTGACCCCCACTGTTTCTTCCTGAGCGGCACCGAACACCAGATTATCAAAGACCAGCAGCAGACAGGTCACAAGGTGATGAGTTTTGTCCCCGTACACTTCAGCGACCTTCCTCGGCTGTTCAAAGAAATCATCGATCTCGATACGTTTCTGGTTACAGTCAGTCCCATGGATGGGGGCGGCTACTTCTCTCTGGGTACGAACAACGATTTCGCTTCCACCGCTGCACGGCATTGCAGGCGTCTGCTCGTTGAGGTCAATCAAAACATGCCTCGAGTATTCGGGCAATCACAGATTCATGTCAGTGAAGTCGAGGCCATTGTGGAAAATCATGTACCACTCATTGAGGCAGGAGTGGCTGAAACTTCGGAAGCAGGCCGTGCCATTGGTGCTTTGATCGCACCATTGGTCCCTGATGGTGCAACGATCCAGCTGGGCATTGGACGTGTGCCTTCGGGGGTTGCCGAGGCATTGAGCAATCATCAAGACCTGGGAATTCACACGGAACTGTTTTCTCCCAGCATGGCCGACCTGATCCGTAAAGGAGTGATTACCGGGAAAAAGAAAACGCTGCATCCCTTTAAACATGTCTTCACGGTCGCTTTCGGAACCAGAGAATCATACGCGTTCATGAACGATAACGCAGCGTTCGAAAGTTATCCCTCATCTTATGTCAACGATATCCGTGTCATCTCACAACATGACAACTTTGTCTCCATCAACACGGCTATCGAAATCGATCTGTACGGCCAGGTGAATGCCGAGTTTATCGGAGAGCATGAATACAGTGGCTCCGGTGGCCAGTATGATTTTGTAAAGGGAGCCTCCCTGTCGAAAGGGGGAAAATCCATCATCGCATTGCAATCGACGGCACGCAAAGGAACGCTCTCGACAATCGTGCCCAAGGTCGGCATGGTGACAGACCCGCGGATGGATGTGGAATACGTCTGCACTGAGCACGGCATTGTCAATTTGAGAGGCAAATCAACCAAGGAACGGGCCGAAGCATTGATCAGCATCGCTCATCCTGATTTTCGAGATGAACTGACCGCAGCCGCAAAACGCGTGACTCTAATTTGAGGTGGACCATGTCTTTTATCACAGTCAGCAATGAAGATCGAATTGGAACGATTGTGTTCAACAACTATCAGAAGCGAAACGCTTTGAGTGCCGATCTGATCACCGAAGTGTTATCAGCCCTTAAGACAATGCAACAAAATGGCACGCGCGCCGTAGTGCTGCGGGCAGCGACCTTCGAAAAAGTCTGGTCAGCCGGTCATGATGTGGATGAACTCCCGCAGGCGGATACAGACCCACTCCCTTACGATGATCCGCTCGAAAAGCTGCTACGGGCTGTACGCAGTTTTCCCGCCCCTGTGATCGCGATGGTGCACGGCTCCGTCTGGGGAGGCGCGTGTGACCTGATTATGAATTGCGATCTGGTTCTCGCTGATGAAACCTGTGCCTTCGCAATCACCCCTGCCAAACTGGGACTCCCGTATAATGCATCGGGATTCCAAAGCTTTCTTTCCAGGCTACCTCTTAACATTGTCAAAGAGCTGTTCTTCACGGCCAACCTGCTGACGGCAGAGCGGGCCGAGCGAGCCGGACTGGTCAATCAAATCGTGCCCCATGCAGAATTGGAAAGCCAAACCTATGAAATAGCGCGGACCATCGCGTCTCGATCAGCGGCATCGATTGCCGTTGCCAAAACAACGCTGAACATGCTCAGTCAGGCCGTACCACTTAGTGCATCGCAGTTCGAGTACATTCATGGGCTGCGACGGAAAGTCTATTATGGTCCCGACTATCACGAAGGCATCCAGGCCTTTCTTGAAAAACGCGCCCCCGTATTCCGAGTTGATCCGGAATTAAACGACACTCCCTGACTGTAACACAAAATACTTTTCCTTCTTCGTTAATATCTCATGGAAGATCGGCATCATTTTGAACGACATACTTAAGTAGGCAGTTTTATTAGCCCCAGCAAACTGTTTAAGGGATCGTCGCATTCCGCGAGGAATAAAACTGAATGATATGTTTTCTCATGTAGTGCCGATTGCGAGTAGCATGGGAGTCTCTCGATCTTCATGGGAAATTGCCAAAAATAGCTCCATCCCTTCCACCTCCCATGTCGCGGCTGGATAGACGCCGCAGAGTGGAATGGTTTCGAATTCATCTTCTACCTTCGAAACATTTGGAGCGCCGAATCGACTGGATAACTCCTCGACAAGTGATTGGTGGACAGCTTCGAACTCACGATGCTTCCGTTCTAATGCGTCATCATTCGTATCTTCGTCGCCTTCGAATTCTTGGATCTTTATTATCTCCAAGGCCCCTGGCCCACCATTGGTCAATTCCTCAGCAAATTCAACGATGTCATTCGGCATTGAGATTTCGTCATTCATAGTTTGATTATCCTTTAGGCCATAGAGGCAGCCCCTATCAGTAATACGAGGCTTTCGCATACCACTTAATACACTGCAGAATGCAGCCTGTTAAGAATACAGAATTTTGCCGAAGCCGCAACATTTTATTCCATCACCAGTCGCATTTCCAGTCGTTTGATGGATTATGCTGCGTTGGAGTGAGATGTACGGCATCCATTTCAAACCCCTTAACCCGTTGGCAAAATAGCATTAAATCTCGTGCCCGATAAACTTAATGACCTCTACTAGATCGTATTCCTTAGACCATCTACCAGACGATTAGTCCTATAAAAGGACCAGTTCGGAATCGACGCACAATGCATTCTCAACCAATTCAGTCAAAGCGCTGGGACGGAGAATCTCAGTCGTGTTATGAAGCTCTTCGAGCGACCACCATCTGATTTCTTTGAACGTACCATATTCGCATTCTGACAGACCAGCTGGATTGAGTTCCGGCCTCTCGGAGACATAGCATACAAAGTAGATTTCGTGACTGATGACACAACCTTCTCCCGGAAGATTCAGTGATACGTTGCGAACCCCAATCTGTCGCCCTATCGTAACGTTCTCCAGCGTGAGTTCCTCCCGTAACTCGCGCTGGAGTGCATCTACTGGCTGCTCCCCCGCTTCGATTCCACCGCCGGGCGTTGCCCAATACTTGAGAACATCAGGCTGTGCTGGATCAACCGGAATGCTGTCTTGGTGTTGGATCAATAGCAACTGACTCCGATTGTTCAACAGAATCGCCCGTGCTGAATTACGTTGTTTCATGGCTGGCTCCCAAACACTGAAAAACAGGCTTTATCTCTTTTTACGTTCCTGCTTCGGCACCGCCCCTGAGAAATGGCTCTGATTGAAACGGGATAATACAAAACTCGCTGTTGACAGTATACCACTGACTGGTACGATTTAATATTACATTGCATCGTAGAAAATGTATGCGACTTCATTCGTTCAACTAACATTCATACGATCAACGATCAGTTTTAAATTCACGTGTTGATAATACTCATCGGGAGACTGACATGAGTGACCTGAGCAGAAGAGACGCGGTAAAAATGGTGGCAGGGCTAACCATGGGGGCGATGGTAACCGGAGACATCAACGGTGAAGAGAACAAGAAAGTAGCCGACCCATTACTAGACAGTGCGCGCAAGTGGCCCTGGAGCTTTAGGATTATCGAGCAGGTCACATTTAAAACCAGTCCCACTCAATCGAATCTCTTCTTCACTTCAGCCCACGCCCCGGGACACTTACCTAAAGGAATCAGATTACTCTTGGGCTCAATGTATGTCTTTCGGGCCGAGACTGATCATGACGAGTTCACCAGACAAGGCGGGCTATACTGGGAATGCGGCAAAACCAAAGGTAAGGTACAGTTCAAACAGAAGGGTACCTTTAATCAGCAGGGAGCATTAGTGATGGCCATACGCGATCTGGAAGGCACTGTCAACTGCTACTCACTGGAACCTGATTTACGCTGCTGAGTGTCAAAGTTCTGTTTTGGTAGAAGACAACATAACAAATAGTCTCGATACGAAAAAACGGATCTTGATTTGTTCTCAAAAAATAGATTTCGCAACAGGAGTTTAAATAATGGTTGACCGCGATGCACGAGACCAACTTGCTGCCCTCATTCGTCAATATCTCGACGACCAACTGACAGCGTTTGATTTCGATGATGCGCTGGTGGATTTTCCTGATACCGATGACACGACAGTGCAATTTGTCATTGAGACTGTCTGGTATTTCTACGATGATGGTATTGATCATCCCGTTGTGCTGTCCAAACCACAATGGGATTACTTCCAGCGATTACTTCTATTACTGGATTCGAATTCCACTGTTACCGTCAAGAAAACACATCTCTGGTCCTTCGTGCAACCAGTTGCTGCCGTTTTGTTATTTGCATGCCTGTTGATTGTCTGGCTAACCGGCTTTGGTGATCACTTACTCATTTTCTTCATCCCGTTTGGCATCGGTTCCATTTTGCTTTCGTTCCTCTATCGACCGGAAGCCAAAGTAGATCCTTTCCACGAAATCGTCACACCGTTTCAATCCATCAACGACCTCAGTATCGCCTACGATTCCACGAACTTCGTCAAACGGCGCTATCCTTCGCAGCTTGAATCCAGGCAAATTTGCTCTCCTGCCATGAATATGCTCATATGGGTGCAAAACATCGTCCTGTGTTTGCTCTTTGCACCGATACCGTTGTTGATACAATGCTTTCCTCAAACAATCACCAACGTGCGCGTGAATCCGGCGTAACCACGACTGAATATATATCTGAGGAGCTATAAAGGAAGAAGGTCCAAAAGTATTCGGCACAGTTTATGCTGACTGCTAAAAATTACTGCGAACAGGGAGTTTTCGTGTATTTCGTGCCGTTCGTATTTTGTAAATTGGTTCATCTACATGCAGGAAGGCACGTTAACTGCTTGAGACATGCCCCCTTTATCTATTCTTTTATGACCAAACACACCTTGAGACTCGATGATCAGTTTTGAAAAAACGAACGCGGGGGCTTGAATTTTGAGTCGAGCTCAAACTCGAATTTCGAATCCGGCGCCTTGACTGTGGCTCCCTGGATGATCGCATGAGGCTTGAACAGGTTATAGGCAGGGGGAATTTGTTCTTTCATCTCGACCTGACCTCGCTGGGTATTCGGAGGCACCGGAGACCCGTCCGGTTGCGTGATCTTCGAGAAGGTCACACCGTACTCCCCTGGAGGGCACCCCGGATTCGAATGATAGTCAGACAAAGTAAACTTGCCTGCTTCATCGGTCAGGCCAAATCCGCCGTTCCCTTTCGTGTTGCCTGTGGGATGAAATTCAACCATCGCACCGACGAGTGGTTGACCATCCATCGCCACGAATCCCGAAACAGGAATCATTTCAATGTTAGGGCCGGAATTCGAACCCCCACAACCGGAAAGAGAAGCAAGCATAACCGCGAAAGGTATTGCAAATCGTCGAGTCAATTTACGCGTCGTATCTAAGCCAGCACTCATGTATATCCACCAGAGATTGAAGAAGCAGGATTGATTAAGAGAAGAAGAGTCCTCCGCTCACGGGTTTCCTTATCCGTGAGCGTTGAAACTTCCCGGCAAACAATTTCTCAGATCAGAATTCGCCAATCACCTGGCCGTCTTTGATTCTGGAAAGATTGGTGCGGATAGTGGAATCGATGTTCTCGCTGATAAATCGCACAGCACCATCGGCGAGCAGGATCATACAACCTCCGACATGGGCACTTCCGGGCATACTGTAAGATCCCAGTACGCCGGGCCGTTCCGTCATCGGAGGAGTCCAGGAGCAACAAAGCCAGTAGTTGATTCCCCGACTGTGGGCCAGGTTGACGCCATTTCCCGCATAGACGCTACATCCCCAGTAGTTACCGGTTCCATCCCGCACCTGACGAGTCGTTTCGCACACCATGACGGTATTACTGGTGCCATCCTTGATCTTCGAAATATCGGAATTGGAATTCTCCCCAAAGAGAGCTCTCGTGGTAATGCCTTCATTTCCCCACAACGCCCAGGGCCCTGTGCCGGAGCTGACACTGAACCCATAGTTGGTCATGGCACTTCCCGAGATACCACAGCCGTAGTAGGAAGTCGCGGAATTGTAGGTCTGATTGTTATCATCACTCGGACAATTGAAAACGGCGATGACTTTTTTCGTCAGTTCCATATTAGCGGTAATGTCCGCTGACGCTCCCATCACTGTTCCCGCACTGGTCGAAGACCACCCACTGAACGTACTGTCGCGTTGGGCGGCGGTGAAGTTGAACTGATTGTAGAGCGCAGACTGTTCCAGATAAGGCAGAAGTAGTGTCCAGCCGGATGTATTCAGGATCGGATCTCCGGCCTGCGTCCAGACCATGGCGTTGTTGGCACTTGAGTAGGGAAACTTGGTGTGCGCGTCGTGATAATTGTGCAGAGCCAGACCAAGCTGCTTCATATTATTCTTGCAGGTAGAACGGCGAGCCGCCTCGCGCGCCTGCTGCACGGCAGGGAGCAGCAATGCGATTAAAATGGCTATAATCGCAATCACAACGAGTAGTTCTATCAGAGTAAAACCCTTCTTGCTGTATATGTTCCTCGACATCAAATAACTCCCTCTTTAAATTCATAGGATTAGAAATAAATTCACAGGATCTGAAAATGTTAAAGCTGATAAGTGTGATGTAATTGTTTTGTAGTGATGATTTTGTAGTGATGATAATGGGAAGGATACTCATAAACACTGACTAATATTATATTTCAGTTCTAACGTATTAGTAGTAAATAGTATACTATTTTTAAATATTTATTAAATAATGATTAAGCCACTTATTCGACACGATATTCTCAAATGACCATAAGCTCCTGAAATAAAAGGGAGTAGCCAACGAAAAGGATCTGGCTCGTGCCCCACCTTCTGAATCGCCGTTTCCAGGAAAGTAAAAGTAGCCTTTCGGTATAGCACAAGGAATTGGTTTTCAATAAGTAACTCAGTTCTTGTGCTGATGTAGTATTGGATGATATCAAGTAAGAGGACATTCAACGTAAAAGCTCGTCTAGAGGACTTCCACTGGAGAGGGACAGAGCACCGTGTTCCAGCATATAGTGATGCAAAGAACGTGCCGCCAGGAGTATAAAAGGGTCGATCAAAATCCCCAGCTCACCGGGCATCGAGATACAACCTGTTTACTAGACTTTGTTTATGGGAAACAGTATTTCGTCGTCTCAGAAATTTCGGACTTTGAGACATCAGACGATGGCTTCGCAAGTGCCATAACTTTTTGAAGATTGCCAATTAATTTCGCACCAGAGACCACCAGGATCACACGGAAAGAATAAACGGGGCTGGTTCAATACTGTTCGGTTCGGCAGTTGCTCTCGGCGTCTGATTTTTAGATCGGAGGTTTCAATGATTGTAAAATCTGAGGAGTGGTAATTCGAACAATCGCTCTCAGATGAATCGGCACAGCGTGAAGTAAGACAGACAAGACGTGCCAGAGGCTCGCGTTTCAGTCGTTCAGTTTTTGCAAACAGGAAATGCGCGAGAGCAGTTCTTCCTCGTCACACATGCCGATGAAATACCACCAGATCATTTCATAGGTTCGCAATGTCGGGCAAGCCGACAGTGCCACCGAAGGCTTTATGTACAGTCTATGTAGAACGGGTTGCTATGCAAATTAGTGGAGTGTAAGCGGTCTTTGTTCTCCTGTATATAACCAAGACATAGACGATCCTCGCAATACTTTACTTCGCGCGGCTCGATATTCTGCTCCGGTTTTGATTAGCGGAGCCACGCCAATCCCCTGTAATGTGGTCGCAAGTGTTGTCAATCCAGATATGGGCTCAATAAATGTTCCAGCAACTGCGATTGTTGTAAGTACCATCTCTTTTGAAAACAGTGCTTTGACACTTGACAAGTTAAGTTCTTTCTTGAGGTCCTTGAGATCCTGTTTCATCTCCTCCTTGAATTGACGCTCGATTTCCTTGACGTCACTTTTTGTTTCAACCTCATTAGTGAGGCGATCAACGTAAGTTGATAAAGCTTTACGATAGCGTTTCCGCATCGCTCTGTAATCACCACTATTGCTCTTTTCTTCACGCTTTCTCATATCTATTAGCTTTTTGATCGGTATGTTTTTCGTCCCGAGAACTTGAAGCGAAATTGTTACTAAACGTTCATAATTTGCACCAACTTCGCTTGCATCCAAACCGGAGACATATGTTCCGCCCAGTTTGTTTGCGTAATACTGTGAGACCCACGAATACACTTTTGCGTGATCTGTGATCTTTTGCTTTTGCTTCCCAGCACATTGGTCCGCCAGAATTGACATCAAAAGCAATCCAAACACTCGAGGAAGAGCATAGTCGGATGAGGACTCGTCAAAATATGCAAGACCATGCTGCTCAAGTAGCTTCCATGTACCCTTATCGAACTTTTTAGGATAGATGAGGTATTCGCCACGGCTTTTGGTGACCACATCTTTTAAAAACGATGAAGGTGGCGCCTCGGCTAAGAACTTTTTTAACTGTATGTGAGCATTCCTTTTTTCATCCCGAGTTGGCTTGTGATTGCGAGCGAGCAAATCGAATGCTTCGTTGTACTCTTTTTTCTTGTATCTTTGACGCTCAAATTTTCCGTCACTGGGAATTATGCAGTGAATCTGGTCCCACAAAAGAAGCCCAGTTTTCAGAACACCCTTTGTTCGGACTGTGGTATGGGGATAGTAGAGTGCGACTTCCATAACGATGCCTTTATGTTACATAATATGTATTTGACCGCCGAAGCTTGGCAAAACACTACCAACTGTTGTGGCCCAGTATGAATTAGTTTATATAAATGTACTGAATTATACAGTGATTTGGGATGGATTGCCAGTTAATTTCCCTATACAATATTGCACTGTAGTGCTATGCCGCATTCGACATTTTGCGGCATTCCTGACTTCGAAAGAACTCCATTTCTCCGAGCAAGTCTCCCACACTTTTTATTTCATGGACAATCTAAACAGCAATACGCTCCATAATGTTTTCTTATTTGTTCATCAGTATGATAATCACCCTTTAATATAGGGCCTCAACACTTCACACAAATCGCGATTGAAATTCATCACTTCGACCACTTTTAATTCTGGGAAATCAAGAACTGTTGCCTTTCCTGCCAACACATGTGTGGGGGCTCGTTTAATGACGCTTGTGGTGAGTAGATCACCGTAGTTCTCAGCGAGAAATCACTTCGATTCAATAACAAATCTCTCCTGTGACAAATCCATTTGGTAATATTTTATCACTTTGAAATTCTTCGTCATGTTACTTAGATAAGCAGTAGTGATCTATGAGCACAACTTGTAGATTTACTGCCACTAATTCCTCCAATGTGGAATGGCTCTTACTCATAAACCACCGAACATTGATGAACCATACATCACAAATATGATAAACATAACCTAGAGAATTTTTGCCGAGAGACTCGTAACTCTCATCCATTTAAACGAATGAATATTCACAACATCTTTTCTACAGCGCAACTCCGCTTGTGCAAAGGTGCTCTCTATTCATCTAAGGCGTTCGAGTTGCATCCGGTAAAATTGTTCGGCCTTTGATAGAACCAAAGATTCCCGACTTGCTCCATTGCTAATTCGCAGGCAAACTCTGGAGTGGTTCTGGTGCCGGGTTGGTGGGTTGCTCCTGTTTATGCTCTGTTTTTTGAGGGTTGTGATGCCTTTGTTTCCTCGGATTTTGTTTCTCTGTGTTTGTATGACATTCATTGTTCTGACGGTTCTCTATCATGCGGAAAGGCGTGGGAGGATCAAGAGAAACTTATGCGCCTTAATGTCTCGGAAGTGGTACGAAATGATGGTTTGGTTTCCCTTGTGGGTGTGGAAAACGTGTTCAAAAGGGGTGGCTCGCTACGAGACATTGGGAACCAGCTCTGGTACTTCAGGTGAAAATGTGGAAAAACGATCAATTTTCGCATGCATAAATTGAAGTGGTGCGCGGTGTTCAACCATCGAAAAAACGTCCCTCGCGCGCGCGACGCAGAACAGGGAGTTTCAACAACGGCGCGACCGTGTCAAGACCTGAATTATCATCGGTTATGCGCGCTGATCAGTGAAGAGATGTGTCTCTGTCAAATACAAAAAACATGGTACCGGCGGCTAGCGCCGTACCGCTCATGGAGTGGTGTGGAGTATCACTTTAAAATTGGAATGTGTTTTTTCCGGCCGCTCGACAGTTTAGTGTCGTTCTGCGATAATGTGAGGCTTAACACACATTTCTTCACATTCGAAACGCCCCTAATTCAAGGTGCTTTTAAATTTAAACTTGTGAATCATTACCCCACATTTACTGAACGGGATCGACGACAATGACTGAAGTAGCCGCTTATCCTCTGACCTGGGAACTCGATTCCCTGTATCCTCATCCGGATCACTCTGATTTTGAAAACTGCCTGGATCAGATGAAGGTTTCTCTGGAAAGCCTTATCGAACGGGTTGAAGCATTACCTGAGGCGACCGCTTCCGAAGCGAGTGCGGCCGTCTGGGGGGATTTTCTAACAGACTATCAAGCGGCGACTGCCGACTTATCTGGACTCTTTGCGTTCCTGGAATGCCACTGTGCCGAAGACGCCTACAACAAACACTTTCAAGTATTAATGGCTCGACTGGCCAGCATTCGCCCTTTGCGGGAGAACATCGAAACGCAGCTACAACTGACACTGCGCGATGTCACCGATGAAGTCTTACAACAATTTGCTCAAGCCGACAGTCGTCTGCAAGAGATTCATTTCTTTCTGGAAGATTCCAAACGAAATGCCAAGTTACGATTACCTAAAGATCAGGAAATTCTCGCTTCCGAATTAGCCGTCGATGGATTGCATGCCTGGGGACGGCTCTATGATCGTCTGTCGGGAGAACTCAAGATCCGTGTGATGGAAAAAGGAGAGTTGGTAGACCGCTCGCCCGGTCAGATTCAATTTGATTCGCCACAAAGAACAATTCGTGAGAATAATTTTTATGCAGCAAACAAAGCCTGGGCCACCATTGCTGACTCCTGTGCCGATGCTTTGAATCATCTCGCGGGAACTCGACTAACGACTTACAAACACCTGCCAGTAAACGACCATCTGGATGCTCCTTTGATTTACAACCGAATGGAACGTGCCACCCTCGATACCATGTGGTCGGTGATCACCGAACGCAAACATAAACTGGTGAGCTACCTCGATAAGAAAGCAGAGCTTCTCGGTCTTTCCAAACTCTGCTGGTACGATGTGAATGCGCCGCTACCTCTCAGCGGGGGGGAATCTGCGGAACTCCAGTATGACCGTGCCTGCGAGTTGGTTGTGAACTCCTTTGAAAAATTCAGCCCCGATCTGAGTCAGTTTTCAGAAAAGGCGCTCCGCGAACGTTGGATTGAAGTCGAGAATCGCCCCGGCAAACGGCAAGGCGGTTTTTGTACGGGATTCCCGGTTCAAAAACAATCGCGTATTTTTATGACCTATACCAACTCTGCTGACAGCATGTCAACGCTCGCTCATGAATTGGGGCATGCTTACCATTCGTATGTCTTAAAGGATGAGCCATTCGTACTCAGTGACTATCCCATGAATCTGGCGGAGACCGCTTCGACGTTTGCCGAAGCCGTTCTGGGCGAACAACGCTTGAGTGCTGCTCAGACCAGAGAAGAAGAATTGCAGATCCTGGATGGAATGCTGGGAGACTCCGTCGCTTTCATGCTCAATATTCATACGCGGTTTCTGTTTGAAGACCGACTTCACAAGGAACGTCTGGATGGCGAATTGACATCAGAGCGTTTTTCCGAACTGATGTTAGAGGCGCAAAAAGAAGCCTACCTGAATTCATTGGATGACGAAGGCTGGAATCCGCTGTTCTGGGTCTCCAAACTGCATTTTTATATCAGCGAATTACCGTTTTATAATTTCCCTTACACCTTTGGTTACCTGTTGTCACTGGGAGTTTATGCTCTGTCAGATACCTTTTCTGATCAAACCGAATTTGCTGACAAATACCGCGAACTCTTGATTGCCACCGGCTGTCAGCTCACTGAGGAGGCAGTCGCCAATACATTTGGTTATCACCTGGGAGAAGCTGAGTTCTGGAACAAGAGCATCGATATCATTGACCGACGGGTGGACCGTTTTCTGGAATTGACCCAGTAAACTCGATGACGAAAGAGAACATTGAGCCTGTAATAATCCGTGCCAATGAATGAATTTGAGGTGCTTCTGTTCTAAAATTGCAAGGTCAGCAGGTAACGCAGCGGCCACGTGTCGAAATTCAGAAGGAGGTTCGGTATACTGATTTAACAACGAAGCGACTATTGTCTATTTTGCAGGAAACCGGAAACGTAATTTTTCTATGGCTACACAACAGGAAATTTCTGAAATTCGCCAACACTCGGGTGTTGGTTTTGTTCAGACCCAATTGGCAACTCTATTTGAACCACCTCATAGTTTAAAACTGGCTGGAGGAGGAGAACTGGGACCGATTCAGGTGGCCTATGAAACGTATGGCGAATTGACGCCCGCGAAAGATAATGCCATCTTTATTTGCCATGCACTCACGGGCGATGCGCACGCCGCCGGTTACTACGAACAGGACGACGAAAAAGCGAAGCCCGGTTGGTGGGACGATTTAATCGGCCCGGGAAGAGCCCTTGATACCGATAAATACTTTGTGATTTGCGCGAATGTGCTGGGAGGCTGTCAGGGGACGACCGGGCCCGAAAGCAAAAATCCGGAAACCGATCATTCCTATCGACTCGATTTTCCATTTATTACGGTCGGTGATATTGTGGAAGTCCATTCGGCGCTCACAAAACATCTGGGGATTGACCAGTTGCTGGCTGTGATTGGAGGCAGCCTGGGAGGGATGCAGGTATTGGACTGGGCGGCTCGATTTCCTGATCAAGTTCGAGGGGCGATCTGTCTGGCGACCGCCGCTCAACTTTCGGCACAGGGAATTGCCTTTAATGCGGTGGGCAGGCGGGCCATCAAAACAGACCCTGAGTACAAGGAGGGTAAGTATGAAAAAGGAGCCGGCCCCCGTTATGGATTGGCACTCGCGCGCATGATTGCGCACATTACTTACCTTTCTGATCAATCGATTGAAATGAAGTTCGGCAGACGTTTACAGGATCAGGATACCTTTCAGTACGAGATGCTGCCAGAAGTCGAATTTCAGGTCGAAAGCTATTTGCATTATCAGGGAAAACGATTTGTCGAACGTTTTGATGCTAACAGCTACCTATATCTTACGAAAGCAATGGACTATTTTGATCTCGCTTCTCAATATGGTTCATTGACCAAGGCACTCGGAAAAACGGATGCCCGGTTTCTGATCGCTTCCTACGATTCGGACTGGTTGTTTACTACGACCCAAAGTAAAGAGTTGGTGAGAGCGTTAATTGAATGCGGCAAACATGTTTCCTTCATTGAATTAAAAAGCCCATTCGGCCACGATTCTTTTTTGATTGAAATTGAACAGTTACAAAAAATGATTACGCCTTTTCTGGAACAAGCTTATCAAACCCGTTTAGCGGAGAGTGCCAAAAAATCATGATCAAAGGTAGCTGAAGGCACTTCGCTACCAATGGTTGACACGGAAAATTGACTATGTGTGCACAACATCGATATTGTATGCAGGACCCGTCGCTGGAAGTGACGGATAAACTGCTACTCGAACAAATTCAACCGGGAAGTCGCGTATTAGACCTGGGCTGCGGCGATGGTCGTCTGCTGGCGCGGTTGCGTGATGAACGAGATGCTTCTGTGTTGGGAATTGAAATTGATATTACGCAACACCACGCTTCCATTGCCCGCGGTGTCCCCGTGCTTCAGGCAGACCTGGATGAAGGCCTGCAGGATATTCCTGATGGCGCTTTTGATTACGTTGTGCTGAGTCAAACGCTGCAACAGGTGCTGCATCCGAAACAGCTGCTGGAAGAAATGGTCCGCGTCGCGAAACAGGCGTTGGTGGTAGTTCCCAATTTTGGAAACTGGCGAATTCGTCTCCAGGTTCTCAAACAGGGACGTGCGCCGGTGACCGAAGTTTTACCATACGAATGGTATAACACACCCAACCTGCATTTAATGTCGATGCATGACTTTCAGGATCTGATGCGATTATTGGGAATTGAGATTTTGCAGGAAATTCCAATCATCAATCATCGTGCGGTTGAAAAAGCGTGGCTCGCCAACTTAAGAGCCCAACATGTGCTCTACATCTTGCAGCGTTTAGAGGAGAGTTCAACAAAAACAGAGAGCGATAATTTATTGCATAGCTCATAGTAATCATCTAAATTGAGTTTGCGATCACAATACGATTTGATCTTAAGAAGAGATCAGGTTCATCAGTAACCGAAAATGATTAAGGATTAATCATGAGACTACATCGCAGGATTCCACAACTATTCGGATATGACTTGATTCATATCCAAAGAAACCACCCCACGCTTGAGTCACACTTAAAGTTTTTATTTGAAAAATTGAACATCAACATCGTTTTGGATGTGGGTGCCAACCGCGGGCAATATGGATGTCTGCTTCGCGAGATGGGGTTTACAGGCGATATCATTTCGTTCGAACCCTTGAAAGAAGCATACCAGGAATTATTACAGAGTAGCGCGGGAGATACCAAGTGGCACACTTACAATTGTGCCCTGGGTTCTGTATCTGAAACGACGGAAATTAATTTTACCAGTTCGTCTGTGTTTGCGTCATTTCTGAATCCCAATGAATATGCCAAAGAGGTGCGGAGCGAACAGGTTCAGATTGATCAAAAAGAAACCGTCGAAGTCAAAAAACTGGACGACGTTTTTGAAGAAGTGATTTCCAAATGTTCCGGAACCAATCACCAGATTTATTTGAAAATGGACACTCAGGGTTTTGATCAGGAAGTTTTTAAGGGAGCAGAAAAATCTATCGAACAGATTGCTGCACTCCAATCAGAAATCGCCATTCTCCCTTTGTATGAGGAGATGCCGGACTACATTGAGTCGATGACTGCGTTTCGAGAGAAAAGCTTTGAATTGACGGGGCTCTTCCCTGTCTCACGAGATCATGATTCGCTGTTTCTGATTGAAATGGATTGTGTCATGCGGCGAAAGTCATAGAAACAAAGGAGGTAAAAACATTTGAAATGTACCAGAACGATCCAAGATTTGAGCCCTGTGATTCGTGTTTCCTTAAAAGCGATTTCCCGATATACTTCCCCACCTTAAGGCGAAACCAAGCTCAAATCCAGCGTTTTTCACCTGAATCACGAATGACGTAAGGTGTTATTATAAAGACGTTTGGATTAAATATATGACCCAATCTACATAAGAGAAAGAGGGAAGGGACTCCCGATGCGTATCATTGCGATTATGAACCAAAAAGGGGGCGTTGGCAAAACAACGACAAGCGTGAACATGGCTGCCGGACTGGCGATGCAAGGCAAAAAAGTTTGTCTGGTCGACCTGGACCCGCAGGGACATGCCTCTTTGCACTTGGGAATCGAACCCATGGGAAATGTCCCGACAGCTTACGATGTTTTTTCTGGTTTTAAAACACTGGCCGAAACCCGGCAGCTGGTTGCGAAAAATTTATGGGTCGTTCCCGCGACTCTGGATCTCGCAGCGACGGAACTGGAATTGGTTGATGCCGAGAATCGGGAAATTGTGTTACGCAATGCCATTCATAAGATGGCGGAAACCGAACCATTTGACTATCTGATTATGGACTGCCCCCCTTCTCTGGGTGTGTTGACAATTAATTCGTTAACCGCAGCTACGGAAGTCATCATCCCTCTGCAACCTCACTTTTTCGCGTTGCAGGGTTTATCCAAACTGTTGGAAACAACTGCATTGGTCCGCCGTCGTCTGAACCGCGAACTAAGAGTCTCGGGTGTTGTCTTGTGTCTGTATGAAACAGGAACACGACTGGCAGCCGACGTTACAGATGACTTGTCCGCATTTTTAAGTGAAAGTGATCCCGAGGCACCATGGGCTTCGGCCAAAGTATTCCAGAGTCGCATTCGCCGTAATATTAAGCTGGCGGAAGCTCCCAGTTTTGGACAATCGGTATTTGATTATTCCAAAAATTGTCCGGGTGCAAAAGACTATGCCGGTCTGGTAGAAGAAGTCATCTCGGATGAGCAAAGTGAGGAAGTTCCGCTGCAACAAGCCGCCTGATTACTCAGACGACGCTTTCTTTTTTTCTTCCAACTTGACTTTTGCTTCTTTCCAAAGTGGATCATAGACCTCTTTATCAAACGGAGGACATCCAGTGGCATACTGCCCCAAGGGATGGTCTTTCGTCCGCATGAGGTTCGTACAATAAGAGAATGTCCGGCAGACAGTTTTCCGATTGAGCTTGCCTTCATCCCGTAAGACTTTGGCAAACTCGGGTTGAGAAAGCGTCGCACGTCCCATGCCGACAATAGAAATCTTTCCCTGCTCCACGTTGGCAGCGGCGGCATGCATTGCAAAGTCCTGCAACCAACTGTAGCCACTCCCCACTACAGGAATATCGGGAACTGCTGCTTGAATTTGCGAAGCAATCCGAAAATGTCTGGCAACACCGATGAATGGATGTTCGGGCGCATGATAGCCATCCGTCGGAGGGAATTCGGCGGGACGAACAATGTGGGGATTCGCATACGGATTGCCATTGGAAATATTGATCATACTCACGCCCCACTCACGTAGTCGCTTCGCCACTTCGATAGGTTCTGAAAGATCTTCTTTTAAATGGTCATGCGGGTCCGTACCAAAGGCCGTCTGTAAGGGTAGTTCGTGAGGGCAAGGTTCTCCAATAAAATCGTCACCGGCCCCCTGATAGGGAATACCATCGTAGCCATTCATGCGAGTCGCGATGACCAATTGAGGGCACTCTTCTTTGATGCGCTGAACGACATTTCGCACCAACCGGGTCCGGTTTTCCAAAGAACCGCCATATTCTCCAGGACGATTTTTGGATGCCAATAATTCTGATAAGAGATAACGATGGCATTGCTTGATATCGACAAACGCAACTCCAATTGACTCCGCCAGTTTGGCAGCAGCAACATACTGGTCTTCAATTCGCTTTAGATCATCGTCGGTGAGAATCGGATAACTCTCGTCGATAGGACGCCCGGTCGCTTTATCAATCGTACGCGGGTCAAGCACAGCGTCGCGGGTGGCCACTAGCGGTTTTTCAAAACTGAACCGACCCGAATGCGTTAGCTGCAGTCCGATCACGAGTCCTATGTCTGAGCCAAAAACTTCCTGATGTGAATCGCGACAACCGACTAACATTTGCTCTAGCGCAGAGGCCGTCCGATCGTTGATCATTAACTGACGGGGATTCATTCGTGCTTCGGGACCAATTGCCGTCGCTTCTCCCCAGATTAATGATGCCCCTCCCGCTCCAAATCTTCGGTAACGACGGTAAGTTAACTCATCAGGAAAGCCGTCAGTTGTTCCATCGCAGCCTTCCATCGGTTGAATTCCCAAACGACTCTTGGCTTCCAGATGACCAATCTGAATCGGTTGGTACAACACATCAAAGTGATTCGACATCTGAATCGGGCAGCCCAGACGTTCAGAATCTGCAACAACATCGTCAGGAGATTTATACTTAAAATATTTGGCCATGTTTGATTACTTTACGGGAGGGAACTCGATTGTCGATCTTAGATGAATATGAAATCTACCCTGAGTCTAATCTAAATAGAAGCGAATTTCCAACCAGCGGAAAGAAACCCCTAAATTGGAAGTGGCGAGAATGAATCTTTCTAAACGGGAACTGTCAACTGTTGTCCGTTATGTTTTGCAGAAAGACTCAGTAGAAAGGGAACCGCAGTTTCTGCCCACTCTTCGGCCGTAGGATAATGTGCGGCCTGAGAACCGAAGCAGCTTTGTAACATGGATGTATTGATAACCCCCGGGTTGAGAGGAATCGCTGCCATACCACGGGGTAATTCCTGCGCGAGTGAAAGCGTTAAACCTTCCACAGCCCATTTTGTCGCACAATAGGCGGCGACTTCTGCAGAAGCGGAACGTCCCCAACCAGAGCTGAAATTCACAACCACTCCTGTTTGACGTTCGATCATCGCAGGTAGAAAATGGCGGATTGTATTGGTAGGGCCTTTAATATTCACATCGATTACAGCATCAAAGTCTTCTGTGGGAACTTCCCAGAGCGGTGCATTTTCGTTGATCAGAGCGGCATTATTAATGAGTAGATTGGGAGGGCCAAATTGATCAAGTGTGCTTTTAGCCCAAGAGCCTACGGCATTATTATCTGCAATATTAACGACCGAAAATTGATGAGGTGAACCATACTGCTTTGACAATTCATCGATCCGTTCCCTGGAACGTCCACATCCTATGACAGTGTGCCCCGCTTCAATCAAACCATCAACCATGGCGCGACCCAGCCCCTGGGTCACTCCGGTTACCACTATCACTTTCGCCATGAATTTTTCCTAAACTTCTACCTGCTTTGAATGATGCTATTATTTCGTAGCCGCTTTCGTTGCGGCAGCCGCTTTTGCATCTTCCTTTTTGGAAAGCTCAGGATTCACGGGAACAGCCGCAGGAGCGTCGCCTCTAATCCATTTGATGGCTCCGATCACTGATTTTTGAAATGCTGGATTCGTCCATGTTTGTGGATTGTGTCCTAAATTATTTACAAAGACTTTGCCCTGCCCCCACTCTTTCGCCCAGGCCACGGGAACTTGATAAGGACGTTTAGGATTGCTTTTCTCCATATTCAAGCTCATCAACACATGCACTTTTTCGGGCTGCCAGTTTTTGTATTGATAGATTTCATCTTTAAACTGAAACTCTTTCCCAAAGGGCTTCATGGCCGGGTGATTAGGATTATGTACGGTAATCGTCACCATGTTATTTGCATTCCAAGGATGTCCGTTAAAGGAACCACCCACCATGTCCCAATAAGGCTGGTAGGTTTTATATGTGTCGGTGGCGGAATGAAAGCCGATGAATCCGTGCCCTTTTTGTTTCAGCCAGTCATTCAAAAAATACTGCATGTCTGCTTCTTTAATAGGTAACATACCCGTGGTATAAAAAATGACAATATCATAATTCTTCAGGTTTTCTTTAGTGAAATCGGCAGCAGCATCCTGCGTACAATCGACGGTAAACAAACCTGACTGCTTTCCTAATTGCACCATCGCGATTTCCGCAGGCGCTAACTCTGTTTTATTTCGTTTGACAGAACCATGGGTATAACCCTTACTCTGAGTGAGCATCAGAATCCGGGTCTTTCCTGATTCAGCTTTCGCATTACAAGGTGTCACGAGCCAGGAGAACGCCAGCAGGCAGGTTGTAACTATTAAGGGAAAACGCATGATATTCACTCCGCGGTTGGGTATTGAGGAAAGCCAGAATTTGTTTGTTTATTTTAAAATAAGCAGTCAAGCCAATGCAAACCAAACGCCTAATCAGTCAGTTTCTGAATGCGGATATTTCGAAACTCGACTGCATCACCCTCTGATTGAATACCAAAGTAGCCTGCCTTGAGTTCACTCGGTTTACATGAGGCGATCGGCGTCCCATTCAAAACTGAAGTCAGTGCACCATCTTTGGAAATGACTTCGATGCTATTCCATTCACCCACAGGTTTTCGGGCCATTTCTCTTGCTTCCTGGTTGTCAGTCACTTCCAGAGTGATCTCTTTGCTATTGGATTTGATATGAGCCATCTCTGCAAACTTCCCTTGCACTTCCAGACATTTAGGCCAGATCCGATTTTCGCCGGTGATATAAAATAAGAAGCCCGTATTCGGATTGTCATTTTTCTGGCCGGTTTCCGGGAAACGATATTCAAGACGCACTGAGAAGTTACTATAGCTCTTCAACGAATAGAGATAACCTTTGGGATTACCCGTGCATGAAATCACTCCTCCTTTTTCTGTCCAAGTAGGCTCCTCGACAGATTTTGCTGCTTTCCCTTGAAACTCTTTAAAGTCTTTCAAGGTCAGAAGCGTATAACCTTTTTCAACTTCAAATAACGATTCTAACGTTTTTTCTGGTAAGTCAATTGCGGAAACATCCTTGGCTGCTTCTTCTTTTTGTTTCTCAGTCGGTGAGTCACCACTACAACCATTGATAAGAAATGCTACGGAACTCAAAATGAAAAACGTGGGCAGGTATTTCATGGTAAATTATCTTTCAAGGCATGTTTATTGAAATTTCTGTACTTGGCGCGCAACACAATTTCTGGTCTGACCCGTATCCTACAATATTCGTACGACACACTAAAGCCTGCCTGCCTGTCTTCTACTCAGGACGCATATAATCGGTACATCTTTCTCTCATGAGTCATATTTACTGCATTATCTTTCCAATAGATGCGGTAGATCCCTCGAAGATTACCGATACATAACATGTACTCTCCTTTTACTGATTCGCCTCAAAGGGAAAACAGTTTCATTTTTAATCTTCATTGCCGGAAATTTCCTTCCCCGCGTTCAAAATCATCGGCCAATGATTTCGGTTATCAACCGAGAAAGAAATGGGCAGCATGCAGCAATTAATGATCACACCCGAATACTCTTTACCAAAAACGACGACACCATCCGATTCACTGATGATTCAAAAAGATTCTTTAGAGAAAACTGACGAGACTCAAAATCTTAGCATCTCAGTCCTGGAATGGTTGAACGCGGAATTACGTAAAGAGGTGGAAAAGCAGGAAATAGTCGCACTTGAGACAAACGATAATATGATGGATCGTTTGCAGAATCTGCTGACTTCAAAAGCAACCGGTATCACCATTATGATGACCGGACTGTTTTTGATGTAATGCAATTAAGCAGTTTGACCACCAGAGGTAGTGGCAAAACGAGGGATTCTGCTATGAAGATGAGTTTCAGATTCATAGCAGAATCAATCTCAAATGATTTTAGACAATCCCCGAGCCGAACGTATCACCTTTGGAACGAGGTTCATTCTCATTCGATGAAACTTTGTCTGGTTCGGGCACGTCTGATGAATTGTGGTGTGGCTGATTCGTTTCCTCAGCACGCTCGGCAGAATCAATTCGGAGAATCTGATTATTTTTACGGATATGAGTCGATTCTGAACCTGATGTCTCAAGTGGAATGGTCTCTTCAAACTCTGCTTCTTGAGGACTGAGTCTGGCATAGTCCTCTTCGCCAAAATCATCGTAGCGGCAGACATACCCATCCTGTTGGGCAGAGACTTTTTCGTCCTGGTAGGCTTTGAGCACTTCTTCCTGAATGAGTTCTCGACACTCGGAATTAATGGGATGTGCGATATCGGCATAAAGACGCGCCCGTCCGGCATCATCTTTATCTGCTCGATTTTCATCGAGCCGCACACCACACTGATTGCAAAACGATGCCCGCAGATGGTTCTTATTGTGGCACTTTGGACAACGGTCCATTAATTTGCGACTGGGCATCGCGACAAAGGCGCCTTTGGAACCTTGAATAATCTTCAAATCCCGGATGACAAAGGAAACATCGAAAGTAATCGAGCAAAAGGCAAGTAACCTTTCGTGTGGATCATTCATCAACTTGATGCGAACTTCACTGATCTCCATGGCCTCACTCCATTTGTGCCAAAATTAGAATTGCTCATCTATAGTCGGTTTTGGACAACAAATATGTGCCCTTTCACTGTGGATCGTAATCGGGCGGCAATTTGACATGCCTGGGCTCTGTTATGGCAGATCCCGAAATAGGCAGTCCCACTACCACTCATCATATGCCCCAAAACAGATTGTTTTGCAAAAAAATCCTTCAAAATTAAAATTTCAGAATTTAGTTTTTCGGCTGGAATCTGAAGATCATTTAAAATCAGGCTGGATAATGAATGAAATTGACCAGAAGCTAAGTGGCTGACAAGTTGATCAACTTGATTTTCCGAGTGCGTTCTTACTCGACAGTGCCGATAAACGTCTGCCGTTGATAACCCCGAACTGGGACGCACAATAACAAAGTAGAGACAATGGGGAATTGAAACAGACTCAATAATTTCGCCCCTCCCCCGACAGATAGCACTGCTGCTTTCTGTGAGAAAGAAAGGAATATCACTTCCCAGTTCAGACGCCAGATCACGTAAGTCATTTAGCGTCAGTCCCAATTGCCAAAGTTTATTGGCAGCAAATAATGTTGCCGCTGCATCGCTTGATCCGCCCCCCAAACCCGCTTCAGAGGGAATTCGCTTCAGCAACTGAATTCGAATCCCTTTGTGTGTTCCTGTCTTCTCTTGAAGCAACCTGAGAGCACGCACAACCAGATTATCTTCTCCAGACGGGATACACTGCTGGAGCTTAGCTTTTGGGGAAAGAAGAGGGTTTGCATCAACAACATGCAACTCAACTTCTGATGAAGGTTCCTCCGTGAAAACTAAAGTGTCGTATATTCCTACCGAAAGCATCAACGAAGTAATATCGTGAAAACCATCGGGCCTTTTATGATCGATACTTAAGAATAAATTTAATTTCGCAGGAGTCTGAACTGTAAGGGAGCGCGAGTTGGAGTAAGAAAAGAGCATCCGTCACATTTCCAAAGTTCCTACTAAAGTGATTTCGTAGTCATTTACTGAACAGGTCCCCATTTCTTGACTGATGGGTGATAAGAGCAGCTTTGACCTGATTAAGATTCGATTCCTATACGACATGAGAGCACAAATTCTACTCTCACAGTGAGCATGGTATCTGGTTGTACTAAAAACGTCAATATCTTTTCCAACTTGAGGGTATTAACCCCTCATTCTATGGGGATATGTTGATGGATTCCCCAAGGTCATGCTCACTTCACCATTTCTTTGAGAAGTTGTTTGAAAGCTTTTGATTGAATCTGTTTTTTACTGGCGAAACGAATTCGCGCCTGTTCTTTGCCTTTGGAATCAGATTTGATTTCACGTTCCATTCCGAGTTCCGCAATTTTACCCAGCGTGATTTCTCCATTTGCCGATTGCAGAGTGACATCCACACCTTCACGTCGTTTGGTATGAATGATCAGAAACGGTTTCTTCTTACCAGAACTCACAAAATTGACCAAAGATTTATTGTCCCATTGAATAGTCGAATCGGGATATGTTTTTTCGACCAATTCAAAGAGTGATTCTAATAGTTCTGCATCCCAGGCGATGCGTTTATTGTTAGGAAACCCTTTTCGAGAAAGATGCCATTTCTTTTTCAATACTTTCCAGGGCATGATTTCATCGGGTTTGATTTGATCTCGGTGAATTAATCCCAGATAAGACTCACAGGCCGACTCCAGAAATGCCCAAAATTCGGACGTGTCAATTTCTTCGTACCAGTGAATTGTCAGACTCACCTCCTGCCAGGGTCCTTTCAGGTTTTTGACGCGTACACGATTCGAACGTCCGTAAATGGGCAATTCATCCAGGTCATCGAGCGACTTCAACGCCAACTGTCCGCGTAATTCATCCTGCTTGAATGTATTTCGTTTTACCCGGAAGCTGAGCCTAAGTAACCACTGGTCCCCGGTATTTGCATGCAAAAACCAACCCTGCTTTTTGACCGGACCACCTACTTCGACAATGCTGCGATGATTCCAGTTAATCTCACCAAATCCTTCTTTGGTTTCGATGAACGCAATGATGGCTTCCAGAGCTTTCCCTTCCCACTTGCAAGAAGCCCCCGATAGTGCCATGTGATCCTGTGTGTGCCAGGCTTGACCATCTTTCTGCCAGGGCATCTGGGCATCACGGCCAATCTGTTTCAGGTCAATATCTCCCGCCTGCTTTTCACTCAAACTTTGCGCATCAAAGACTTCGCGCTCCTGCCGTTTGCCAGATGAGAGAATCGGTTTCAGTATTTCTCCTGTATATGATCTTAAGAGAGGCACTCGTTTTGATTTTCGCGATTTAGTTGAAGTCGGCTGCTTCTGAAATTGTTCTGCATGTTCGACCAGTTTTTCCGGAGTTCCGGAAGCAATAATCTGACCTCCGGCACTACCGGCCTCCGGTCCGATGTCGACTAACCAGTCCGCGGTTTTGATGACATCCAGATTATGCTCGATGACAATCACCGTATTTCCTAATTCAACCAAACTGTTGAGTACCTTCAAAAGCTTGGCAATGTCATCGAAGTGCAGGCCTGTCGTCGGTTCATCCAGCAGATACAACGTTTTCCCGGTATTGGGACGGGCCAACTCTGCTGCCAGTTTAACGCGCTGTGATTCACCTCCCGATAAAGTGGGTGCAGACTGCCCTAAGGTCAAATAATCCAAACCAATGGCACAGAGCGTCTCCATGGTACGACGAATGGCTGGAATGTTTTTGAACAAATCAGCCACTTCGCCAATCGACATCTCCAGTACATCGGCAATTGACTTACCCTTATACTGAACGGCCAATGTTTCCTGATTGTATCGCTTGCCGTTACAAGTTTCACAGGTGACCCACACATCGGGGAGGAAATGCATTTCGATACAGCGTTGGCCATTCCCATCACAGTCTTCACAGCGACCGCCGGATCGGTTAAAGCTGAATCGACCTGGTTGATACCCGCGGACTTTTGAATCAGGCAGTCGTGAAAAGAGTTCTCTGATTTGATCAAACACGCCGGTATAAGTGGCGGGATTCGAGGCAGGCGTATTTCCCAACGGCTTCTGATCAACAATAATGGCTTTATTGATCTGATCGAGTCCCAGTAGTTCATCGTGAGGGCCGGGTGCTTCTTTAGAACGATGTAGTTTTTTGGTAACGGCGCGAGCCAAAGTCTCTTCGATCAGAGAACTTTTTCCTGAACCGGAAACACCGGTGATACAAACAAACGCTCCCAGAGGAATCGAAAGATCGACCGACTGCAAATTATTTTGCCGGGCGCCCTTTAGTTCCAGCCAGTGTCCTGTTGGGGAAACGGGATTTTCTCGCTTCCCCTGTTTTTGATAAATCACTCGACGTTCTTCAGGAACTGTGATTGTTAAGTGATCCGACAGATATTGACCCGTGAGTGATTTCTTTCTGCGTTGTAATTGTTTGGGAGAACCTTCACCAACAATGGTTCCGCCAAATCGCCCTGCACCGGGTCCGAAGTCGTAAAGACGGTCTGACGCTTCCAGCACTTCACGATCGTGCTCGACCATCACAATTGTATTGCCGATGTCTCGGAGTTTTTTGAGCGTGTTGATCAAGCGAGTGTTATCACGCGGATGCAAACCGATGGTCGGTTCATCCAAGACATACAGGACCCCGGTCAGAGATCGTCCAACTTGTCCTGCTAGACGGATTCTTTGACTTTCCCCACCGGAGAGCGTAGGCAAAGGACGGCCGAGCGTTAAATAGTCAAGACCGACATCCACCAGAAACTGCAGTCGGCTGGTTGCTTCTTTAATCAAGTCACCCGCGATCTGCTTTTCTCGTTTGTCAAGCTTTACTTTTTTCATAAAGATTAAAGCGTCTTTCAAAGGAAGCTCGCAGAACTGATTGATCGTTTTCCCATGAAATCGCACCGCGGCGGCATCTGTACGTAATTTACTTCCATTACAAACCGAACAGGGCACTTCGCCTGTCATCTCATGTAAACGACTGCGATAGGCAAACGACAGGCGCGAGGCTTCTTCAATGGCCGGATAGAGCCCCTTGTATTGGAATTGAATTTTCCCGGAGCGATCCAGTGAAACCCAACGCTCCTCATCACCATAGAGTACCAACCGTTGTTGTTTCACACTGAGTTGATTGAAAGGCACATCCAATGGAATGCGAAATTGTTTGGCAATCGCTGCCAGCATTTTTTTGAATTGCGGATTCGATCGCGGATCGGGCCAGGCTGCCACGGCAGCATCTTGCAAACTGCGATTCGGATCAGGAATCAACTCAGATAAGTTCGTACCCAGTTCGGTCCCCAAGCCTTCACAGTATTCACACCATCCCAAAGGGCTGTTGAAAGAATAATTATGAGGCGTAAGCTCTTCAAAACTTTGCCCACACTGTTCGCAGAAGTAATAGAGGCTGAATGTTTCAAAGTCCCATTCATCTTCCGGAATCTCATCATCACAATAGCAGGCATACATCAGCCCCTCCCCGAGTGCCAATGCCGACTCGACGGAATCGGCGATTCGCGAACGGCTCTTGGCAGCTACCGTAATTCGGTCGATGACAACTTCTACTTC
The DNA here is from genome assembly GCF_007748195.1 of Gimesia aquarii. Classification (NCBI taxonomy): domain Bacteria; kingdom Pseudomonadati; phylum Planctomycetota; class Planctomycetia; order Planctomycetales; family Planctomycetaceae; genus Gimesia; species Gimesia aquarii. The sequence continues at coordinate 1,507,621 of NZ_CP037920.1, read as the reverse complement.
ATGGCGACGACGACGGTCGATATCGGGAACCTCTTCCAGGCGATAGGTGATGCCATCGATGCGAACTCGCAGAAAACCCTGTGTCTGTAACTTTTCCCAGAGAGTGTCATAGGACTGGCCCACATTGATTTCTACGGGAGCCAGAATGAGTAGTTTTGTGCCTGTTTCCATGGCCAGAATTCTCTGGATGACTTCATCTGTCGTCTGCGTTTCAACGGGAACATCACAGTCCGGGCAATACATGGCTCCCAGGCGGGCATATAACACACGCAGGTAATCGTAAATTTCCGTCACTGTCCCGACTGTCGAACGTGGTGAGTGGCCTGTTGTCTTTTGCTCGATGGCAATCGCCGGGGAGAGTCCATGAATGTGTTCAAATTTTGGCTTGGGCATTTGCCCTAAAAACTGCCGCGCGTACGCAGACAACGATTCAACATAGCGCCGTTGTCCTTCCGCATACAGTGTATCCATCGCCAGTGAACTTTTACCACTGCCACTCGGACCGCAGAACACATTCATCTGGTTACGGGGAATTTGCACATCTAATTTCTGTAAATTATGCTGTCCCGCCCCTCGAATGGTAATGCGAGAGCTGTCACTTTTAGCCTTTCCATTTTGTTTGGTTGTTGCTGACTGCCAACGCAGATGAGGATTATTGAGTTGCAAAGGCTTTGTTTTTTTCTTCTGCTTGGCTGCTTTCGCGGGTACCAGATCTGTCTGTTCTTTCAGAGCTAAACCAGTGTAGGAATACGGACAAGCAGCAACTTCCTCGGGTGTACCTTCCACCAGAATGGTGCCTCCCCCTTCCCCTCCCTCTGGTCCCAAGTCAATGACCCAGTCCGCCGTTTTAATGACATCTAGATGGTGTTCCACAACCAGCACCGTGTTGCCGGCATCAACCAGGTGATGTAGCACATCAAGCAGTAACTTGACATCAGCGAAATGCAGCCCCGTCGTTGGCTCATCTAACAGATAGAATGTACTCCCCGTTGAACGCTTGCCTAACTCGCGAGCCAGCTTAACCCGTTGTGCTTCGCCACCAGAAAGCGTAGGGGAAGGTTGTCCCAGCTTAAGATAGTCCAGTCCGACCGCATGCAGTGATTCAAGCAGTTTCAAAATTTTGGGAACATTCTGAAAATGTTCAATCGCCTGCTGGATATCCATATCCAGGACCTCCGCAATATTGGCTCCCTTGTAACGAATTTCCAAAGTTTCGTGATGAAAGCGTCGCCCTTCACAGACCGGACAGGGTACCCAGACATCCGCGAGAAAGTCCATCTCCAGTTTATTGGCCCCGTGCCCTTCACAGGCCTCACAGCGTCCGCCACTCACATTGAAACTGAATCTTCCGGATTTATAGCCTCGCATCCGAGAATCAGGCAGTTTGGCATAGAGATCACGAATCAGATCAAAGACTTTCACATACGTCGCTGGATTAGAACGTGGAGTTCGACCAATGGGAGACTGATCGATATCAATGGCTTTGTCGATGAATTCTAACCCGGTGACTTTTTGATGCTCGCCCGGACTTCCCTTTCCCTTGTTGATCTTTTGATTCAACACAGGCCAGAGAATATCATTGACGAGAGAACTCTTTCCGGAACCACTGACACCGGTGACACAGATAAACCCCTTCGTCGGAATCGCGACATTAATATTTTTCAGGTTATGGTGTTTGGCTCCCTTGATGGTAATGGATTCTTTTTTGATCAGTCGACGTCGTGTTTCCGGAATTTCAATTTTTTCTTTCCCGGAAAGAAATTGAGCCGTTACACTTTCTTTCGCTTTCAGAACATTCTGAAATGAACCTTCCGCAACAATATGGCCTCCGCGTATGCCCGGACCGGGTCCAAAGTCAACAATATGATCGGCGGCACGCATGGTCTCTTCGTCATGTTCAACTACGATCACGGTATTACCTTGATCGCGCAGGTCACACAGGCTTTCCAGTAGCATCGTATTATCGCGGGGATGCAGGCCAATCGAGGGCTCATCTAAAATATAAACCACGCCCACCAGACCGCAGCCAATCTGCCCTGCCAACCGGATACGTTGGCTTTCGCCTCCGGAAAGTGTGGGTGCCGTCCGGTCAATCGTCAGGTAATTCAGACCACAGCGTAACAGAAAACCAAGCCGCCCCCGAATTTCTTTTAACACTTCATCTGCGATCAGAGAACCAGTTTCATCCAGGTCCAGTGATTCAAAAAACGCGGCCGCTTCTTCGATACTGAAAGCACAAACTTCTGGTAGCGTTTTTTCTATTGCCTTTCGGCTCCCATTAGAGGAAAAACTATTGGAAGCGATGCGAACATGGCGAGCCTGTGAATTCAAACGCGTTCCATCGCAACTGGAACAATGCACAAATTCCATGTATTTTTCGAGGTACTTCCGCAGCATCGGGTTACTGGTTTTGCGATAATTCTCCAGCAGTTCTTCGACATATCCATTCCAGGTGCCACCATGTTTCCAGACTCCTCCTGAATGCCGCCAGCTATAGGTAATATTTCGATCACCGGTTCCATAGAGAAACTGGTGTTGCGCAGCCTCGGGTAATTCGTTCCAGGGGGTTTTCAGGAAGCTGTCTTCCTTCAGGTTTAAATCTTTTTCGATCGAGCGGGCAACACCGGCGTAAATATGTCGTCGCCACTTTCCAACTTTGCTCATCGGCCCCATCAGTTCAAAGGCACCTTTTTGCATCGAAAGATGTTCTTTCGTGATGAGTGCCTCCAACGGGAAATCGTATCGCATTCCCAGCCCATTACATTCAGTACACATCCCCAGGGGACTATTAAAACTGAAAAGCTGAGGAGTTGGTGGCTCATAACTGATACCGCAATCGGCACAGGCATATCGGGAACTATAAATTTTATCCTGAAGCGCATCCGCGTTTGTTTTGTCTGGATGCTGGGATGAAACTTCTTCTGCAACAATCAAAGTTCCATTCGAAAGTTTCAAAGCTAACTCAACGGATTCTGCCAACCGGGAGCGACTGGTCTTTCCCGCAACAAGACGATCAACGACCACCTCAATTGTATGTCGCATTTGCCGGTCAAGCTGAAGTTGGTCGGAGAGTTGCACAATTTGACCATCAACGCGTGCCCTGAGGAAACCTTGTTTCAACAGGTCCTCAAAGAGATCTTTATATTCTCCTTTCTGCTGTTGAATTAAGGGCGCTAAAACCGAAAAGCGGGTTTTAGCGGGAAGCAAGGAAATGGAGTCAATTATCCGCTCGCTACTTTGTGAAGTGATCGGCTTGCCACATTTTTCGCAAACTCCCTGCCCCACCCGGGCAAACAGCACACGCAAGTAATCGTAGATTTCTGTAATCGTTCCTACCGTGCTGCGTGGATTTCGTCCGCTCATTTTTTGTTGGATCGAAATCGAAGGAGCGAGACCGGATATCGAGTCTACTTCCGGTTTGGGCATTTGTCCCAGAAATTGACGCGCATAACTGGAAAGCGACTCCACGTAGCGTCTTTGACCTTCCGCATACAATGTATCAAAAGCAAGTGAACTTTTACCGGAACCACTGACTCCCGTCATAACAATTAACTGGTTTCGGGGAAGTTGGACACTGACGTTTTGCAGATTGTGCTCGCGAGCACCGGTGATGATGATATCTGTTTGTGACATGGACCGCGTTATACCAATCGGCTGATGCCGAGATAAGAATGTCTAACTAATTCATGATAATGTCGAACGCATTGAGTTAATGTGTTTTAGAGAAGCCCGCCTCCAAAACTGTCCTCATCTTCATCGTCTGCCTGTTCAAGATTCTGAGGAACCTCAGACTCAGACTTTTCAGAAAGACTCACTGAAGTTTCAGGCACTTCCTGCTCTGGAGTTACTTCTTTCTGCGTTGCTTCAGGTTCATCAAGCGAACGTGCAGCCGCGGCAGCGCGTTCTGAAGAAGACTGATCGTCTGTGGGCATTTCGAAATAATCAAAGTGAAAAGGATCGCGGTAAAGACTTCGTTTTTCTTCGACCAGTTGCATGAAGACCTCTTCGCCTTCCACTTGCATGGTTTTAGAAACAACATTACCACTCAAACGGATCGTTTCACCGGTTTTAGGACACTTCCAGAGCCTTCTGACGTCGAGGTCCAGCTTTAATCCGGGGCCTTTCATAATGCTTTTCTCTTTACTCCTGGAGGACCTGAAATCAACGCTTTTCAGAAACGCTTCACTACATTACACTCTTGCTCTCTATGAAACATACCTGATCCCGTATCTGTTGTTCAATTGCTGGCGTAGAAATAATTGAATCGAAAGTCCTTTTGTTCATTAAATCAAGGTTGATTGATGTCAGATTCCCAAGAATCCGTTGCCCAGCCAAAGTCAAAATTTCCATCCAAACAAGATCTTCTACAGGTAGGACGGGGCCTTTTAATGGGTGGGGCAGACATTATTCCCGGTGTCTCAGGGGGAACTGTGGCTTTGATTCTGGGAATCTATCAACGATTAATTATTGCGATCAGCCATGTTGACATTCGGCTTTTCAAACTCCTGGCGAGCCGAAAATGGGGAGAGGCTGCTGTCCATCTGGACTTGCGTTTTGTGATCCCCTTGGGCATTGGAATTCTGACAGGTGTTATCAGCCTGGCGAGTCTGATGCATTACCTACTGGACCACCATCTTCAATTGACCATGTCTCTCTTTTTTGGCTTGATCCTCGCATCCAGTTTTTTAGTTGCGCAAATGGTGGAACATTGGAATGTGTCAAACATTGTTGGCTTTCTCGTCTCACTGATGGGGATCTACTGGCTCGTCGGGGAACATTCTGTCCGTCCTCCCGAAGGGAATCTGTATGTGTTTCTCTGTGGAATGGTCGCCATCTGTGCAATGATTTTACCCGGAATCAGCGGAGCGCTCATACTGGTTTTGTTAGGAAAATATCATGACATCACCGGCTTGCTCAAAAGTATTCCAAAACAGCTATTACAGGGGAACATCGATTGGAGTGGATTGTTGACAGTGTTCGTCTTTGTGATCGGTTGTGCTTTGGGACTGATCCTGTTCAGTAAACTACTGCGTTGGCTACTACACAATTATCATTCTTTGATTATGGCTGTGCTCTGTGGGTTGATGGTCGGCTCCCTACGCCGGATCTGGCCATTCAAGATCGATGTGACACCTTATTCAGACGGTCAAACACCCGAAATGGTCCCTTTCAAACATCGTATCTATGAAAATATCTGGCCAACTGAATTTGGAGGCACATTCTGGACCTCAATTGCTTTGATTATCGGAGCTGCTTTTCTGGTATGGGGGCTCGACAAGCTTTCGCAGAAATATGCACTACATGATACTTCAGAAGTTTGATTGATTCGGGCCTCAATTCTTACCATCATCTTGTGGATAGAGCAAAACACGATCATGGCATAGTAGAATCAGATCCTTGAGACCATCGCCTGTCACATCTGCGATCACCGCTTCCCGGGGATTAATTCCGGCTCGGTTGGACCGAGAAAAGGTTTTATCCTCAAAGACTTTAAAATTTAAAGCATGCCTCAAACCCTGTTTCGCATTGAGATTCAAGATCTCCAGATGATGCGTTCTCGTATCGAGGATTACAATTTCGGATCGTTTATCGCCGTTCAGATCTCCCGCAACGGAATCGGTAAAGTAGGCCTGAGGTAGTTTTGATTCAAACGATGCAACCTCTTTCAAAGTTGGTGGTGTTTGACCTGAGTAAAGGATTCCAAACTGACCACGACCAAAGAGCAGCAAGTCTGATTGTTGATCACCATTCAAGTCGGCAACATGTGCTGAGAGGTAAGGGAACTCGCCAATTTCTACTTCTTTCCAAGGACGATATACATTGGATTCCTTGCGAAGAATACGAAGCTTCTTGACACCCAAATCGACCAAAACAATTTCGTCTCCAGGTTTTCCATCGAGGTTAATATTGACAGCTCCCACCACGCGTGCTTTTGTCTCAGGAGCATTGAACTGATCAACGACCTGCCATTGATTGGCTGAGTTTAAGGTCAGTCTGCGTGCGAAATTATTCTGAGCTGTCAAAAACCAATCTCGCTTTGGACCTCCAACGAAAGTCGACTCCGGTTTAATTTCATCTAAATTAATTCCGCCCGAAGGAGTAATCACTTTGGGTGTCTGTCTTGGAACTAATGTAAATATTTTTGGCGCACGTGAGAGGCCATAAAAGGCCATTAATTCAAAAAGGCCATCTGAATTGGCGTCCAGTTTGAGCAATCTTTTGGGGGCGGAATCGAGGGCAGGGGGGGCACTCGGGAATTTATATTCGCTCCAGACTCCCTGTTGATTGAGAACCAGAGCCTGCAACTTATAGCTGTATTGGCGTTTGTTTCCCACTTTCGCAACATAAATTAATTCCAGCGACTGATTACCATCCAGGTCTACCAGTTCGAAAGCCAGCGGCTCTCCTTTGATGGGAAGAATTTTAGGGAATGATAAGCGTTGCTTGGCATAGGAGCTGACACCAATAATTTTTTCCCGTTCACTGAGTACGAAGACTTCGTCCAATCCGTTACCGTCAACATCTTCCACACGCAACTGCTGAACACCTAGCAATCCCGGGTAAGTCTGTCCCAGATCGAGCCCGCGCCCCTTTGCCTGCCGATAAACCAGCATTTGTGCTGTTTCCGGATCAGAAACCACCACATCAGTCAGACCGTCACCGTTGATATCACCAAGATCAAATCCTCGATTACGTCCCGCGCCTTCTTCACCAAATCCATACATCGTGAGTCGCTTGGAAAGTTGACCATTTCCATTATGTGCATTTTCCAATTGTTGAACTTTGAGACGACTGGTTTGAGAATCAATGGTCAGAATTTCATGCCCTGGTTTCCCATCAACGTTAGCCAACGTTACAGAACGCGGATTTGATAGTTCAAATCTGATTTCTGGTCCCAGATTTCCATCTTGCTTTTGAATTCTGCTGCATAAAATCTGATTTTTTCCATCGCGGGTCACATAGGTAAAATCATTTCGGCCATCGCCGTTCAGATCAGCAATCGTAGCAAGTCCTAACTTAGGCGAGGTACTCAAGATGGATCGCGGAGCATTCAAACCTCCATTTTGATCCTGTATTACGACATAAGTGTGATTTTTTCCCAACACGATTAGATCGGTCTTCTGGTCGTAATTCAGATCACCGGCGGCGATTGTCCACTGAGTTGATTGCAGCTCGGCAAGACGGATTCGTTTGCGTTTGGTCCAGTCTCCTGATTTCGACTGGTAGCGGATGATCAATCGATCCGGGGGCGCAAGGTAAGCCAGGTCGTTAAGACCATCGCCATTGAAATCGCCAACTGTTAAAGCTGAAATCGATACATCTACCGGAACTTTAATGTGCTCCAGTCGTTTATCATTAGGAATGAAGTTGATTTCTTCATTTTTTGATTCCGTTGTATTTTTTTGCTTTCCGTTCCTTTGCTGCAAGATATCAATGCGGCTATTACTATTATCAATCAGTACAAGGTCTGTTTTCCCATCACCGTTCAAATCTTCAGCCAGCATGTTTGATGAGCGAGCAGATAACTTGAAAATCTCGAGAGGTTTGAATCCGTAATATTGGGCAAGGTCATTTACTTGATTTGCTTCAGCAGAGAACACCGGAACTGAGTTCCCACAAA